>CAIQNH010000172.1 GCA_903873135.1 uncultured Actinomycetes bacterium | reverse complement strand
CTGTCGATCATCACCTACGGCACGCGGTCGCCCGGCAACATCACGCTCGCCCAGATCCAGGGCATCTACAACTGCTCCATCACCACCTGGGACCAGATCACCGGGAACCCGGCCGACGCCGGTCAGGTGATCGAGCCCATCGGCATGAACTCGGCCTCCGGCACGTTCGCGTCGTTCCAGACGTTCATCGGGTTCAACCCGAACGCCGGAGCGTGCGTGCGCAAGGTCGACACCGACGGTGCCGGAGCGGCACAGCCCTTCTTCCCCTTCGAGAACGACTCGAAGCCGGTCGAGGGTTCCACGACCACCATCAACAACATCAACAACGCCATCTGGTGGATGAGCTGGGCCAGCTTCCGGGCCTTCCCGTTCCTGCGGGGCTCCGCCCAGCAGTGGTCGGTCAACGGCACGGCCATCAGCGCCACCTCGGTGAGCAACAACACCTACCCGTTCACCCGGTTCATCTTCCACGTGACCAAGAAGGTCGACGCCACCCCGTCGGCCCCCGGTTCGGACGACGTCTGGGGGGCCACCGCTGCGGGCACGCCGGCGGTGTACACGCCGGACCAGAACGTGGCCAGCGGCGGCAAGTCGGGCGCGGTGCGTGAGTACACCGAGTTCCTCTGCAAGAACTCGGCCAACCACACCGTGAACGACTACACGGGCAACACCAACTTCGTGGAGCTGGGCAACCGCTACACGCTGACCGGCTTCATCCGGGTGCCGGCGGCCGAGCGGACCAACGGCGTCTGCAAGGTGGTCCCGGCCCCCTGATCGGCGGGAGTGACCTGACCGCTCAGTGCGGAGCGGTGGGACATCGGGGGTGCGGTTGCGGCCGCACCCCCGGTGCCGTTCCCGGGGAGCGTCCAGGGGTCGGCACAGGTTCAGACAACGGCAACGTGGCGGTCAGGTTCCATTCAGAGAGCCTCCGTACCGTGCGGGTGGTGCGAGCGGCGCACCGGCGAGCGATGTGAGGGATCCACGCAGATGAACGGTCGACCCGATCCGGTCGGAACCCCGATCCCGCCGCCGCTGCCCGGGACCACGGACGACGGGACGCCCCCGCCCGTCCCCGGGGTCGAGGTCCGGGTGGTCGACGCCGAGGATCTCGCCCGGCTCGCCGCCGAGACCGTGGCGCTCATCGAGCACCACCGGACGGAGCTGCAGGCGACCATGGCCGAGCTCACGGCGCTGCAGCGGGCGGTCCGCTCCGAGCTCCGAGCCACGTTGGTCGAGGTGCGCGAGCTGGCCGACCGGCTCGATCCGGCGGGCGTGGCCGTGCCGACCGACGGTTGAGCGACGTGTCGATCGACGAGCTGTCGCTCGAACTCGGGTCGACCGCATCCGACGACCCGTCCGGTCTCCAGGTCGCCTCGGTGCTGCGCTCGGGCGCCGTCGGTCTGTCGGCCCGGGCCGACCGGCTCACCGAGTTGCTCGACGAACTGGCGTCCGTCGAGGACCGCGCGGACGTCACCACCGGGGGTGTGGCCGCCGCAGCCCGGTCGCTGGCTGCCGCCGGCGGCGCACCGATCCCCCGGGTGTCGATCGACGAGGTGGTCGTCGACGAGGCGCACCCCGCGGTGCTCGAGGCCGACCACCTGGTCCGGGTGCGCGTCGCCGAGCTCCGTCGCCGTGCCGGACTCGAGGGTCGACGAGCGCGGTGGGAGGGGCTGATCGCCGGTTCGCTCGTGACCGTCGTGCTGGGAGCGCTCGGCTGGATCGCCACCGTCCGTGCCGGTGTGATCCCCTCCGACGCCGTGTCCCGGGTGCAGGGTGCGCTCGCCGTCGTGGCCGGACGGGACCCGCACCCGGAGTCCATCGGGTTCATCTGGGGACCGTTCCCGACGCTGTTCCAGGTGCCGTTCGTGGCGGTGCGGTCGGTGTGGCCCGACCTGGCGGGACGGTCCGTCGCTGCCGTCCTGGTCTCGGCGGTGTGCACCGGGATCCTGGTGGCCCAGCTCCTGGCCTGGGGTCGCGACGTGGGTTCGCCCCGCTGGAGTCGCTACGGCGTCGCCCTGCTCACCCTGGCCAGTCCGCTCGTGCTGCTCTACGGCGCCAACGGCATGAGCGAGGCGTGCTGGATGTGTGCGCTCGTCGTGGCGGCCCGACACCTGGCCCGGTGGGCCAGGACGGACCGGCTCGGCTCGCTGGTGACCGCCGGCGTGGCGGTCGGGGTGGCCTACCTGACGCGGTACGAGACGGCGGCAGCGGCACTCGGCGCGCTCGTGTTCGTGGTCGCCGTGTCGGCCCGCCGCCGTCCTGGGGACGACGGCTGGGACCGGGGGACCGTCGGTGGCCCGATCGGCAGGACGGCGCGGCGGTTCCGGGGGGTGGCGCTGGACGCCGCCATCCTGTCGTTCCCGATCGGCGCAGCGGTGCTGGGGTGGGCTGCGGCGTCGTTCCTGATCGTCGGTGAGCCGCTCGCCCAGCTGAGCTCGGAGTACGGCAACTCGGCGCTCGTCCGCGCCGCCGCCGGCGTGATCGACTCCATCATCGGGGACACGAGCGTGCCCGGCCGGGTCGGCTTCTTCGTCCAGCAGGTCGTGGTGGCGGCCCCCCTGTTGGTGCCACTGGCTCTGGTCACCGTGTGGGTCGGCGGCCGCCGGGCCGTGCACGGCGCAGCGGCGATCTGCGTGCTCGGCGCACCGATCGTGCTGCAGCTGGTCCTGGCCGGAGCCGGGTCGACGTTCCCGTGGTTCCGCTACGTGGTCGGCGCGGTCGTGCTCTCCGGCGTGCTGGCGATGGTCCTGACCGGGACGGCCGACTCCAGGACCGCCGGGTGGCTCCGGCCGGTGGCCGTCTGCTGCCTGCTGCCCGGGGTGCTGCTGTCGTGGGCGGTGGTCGGCGACGGTGACCTGGGATCCCGGGACGACCAGCTGATGCTCGACGCGCTCGCCACCGTGCGCGAGGGCGGAGCGGTCGCCGAGTCCGACAGTGTGGTCGCCCGTGGCCAGACGGTGGCCGTGGGAGTGCTCGCCGAGCCCGACGTGGAGCCGGGGAGCGTGCTCACCGACGCGTCGTCGACCTACGCCGTGGTGGCGGCGGCGACGCGACCCGAGGTGTTCATCATCCCGTCGGACCGTGACTTCGAGGCGGTGGTGTCCGATCCGGCCACCTTCGGCGTGCGCTACGTCCTGCTGCGGCTGCCGGCGTCAGCCGGCGACGCCGTCGTGGCGGCCCACCCGGGGCTCGCGACCGACCAGGACGCCGAGTTCGAGCGGGTCCGTACGTGGGGTGAGGACGGCGACGATGCAGGTCGCTACGTGCTGTACCGGGTGCTGAACCCGCGTGGGGAGCCCAGGCCGACCCCGGACGAGGGGTTCTCGAACTGATGCGGTTCGTGGCCATGCTCCGACAACCCACCCTCTGGCTGGTGCTCGGCCCGCTCCTGGGGTTGGTGGCCGTCGTCGCAGTGACGACGGTCGGTGGCGGTTCGCCCGCCGAGGAACGAGCGGCGCGATCCGCGACCACGACGACGACCACTGCGTCGACCACCACCACCGCTCCCGGGGACGCGGTCACGCCGCCGTCCACACCGACCGAGGGCTCGGACGCAGCGGCGGCCGAGGTGCTCGGGGTCCAGGAGGACGCCGGGTTCTCCGCCGGCGAGTCGCTGGCCGGTGTGGGCTTCGAGGACGGCGCCGCCACCGTGGTGCTCGGGGAGTCCTTCACGCAGCTCGACCTGGGCGGCCCGCCCCCGGACCCGGCAGTGCCGCCGACGACCACCCCGCCGGCGCCGCCTCCGACGACCACACCCACGACGACTCCCACGACGACTCCGAGCACCACGGCTCCGACCAGCGCCCCGTCCACGGCGCCGACGACCACGACGCTCCCGCCGACGGTCCAGGTGCAGTCGCGCACCGTGACCGTGCTGCTCACGTGCTCCGTGACGGGCCAGTCCGGGTCGGTCCCGTCCTCGGCCGTGGTCGGCATCTCGACGCTGACCGCCGTGCCGGCGGGCGGCTCGCTGCCCGTCCTGGTCGGACTGCTCGGACCAGCGAACCTGCTGGGCGAGGCGCTGCGGGACGACCTGGTCCAGACCGTCAGGCTGTCGGCGGTGGGGTCGGGTGCCACCCCGCTCCAGCTCGAGACCCGCAACCCGCTCCCACTCGCCGCCGGCGCCGTGGTGCCCATCCCCGACGGCGGGGACGACTTCCTGGCCGGGACGTTCGCCGTGACGTCCCCCGCCGGCGGCAGCGTGACCCTGCAGCTCGACGCCGTCGTCCTGAGTCGCACCGTGAACGGCCAGGAGGTCAGCGAGAGCTGCGTCCCGGTCCAGGGTGCGCCGACGCAGCTGGCCGCGCTCGGGATCGTCGCCCCGGGCACCCCGACCACCACCGTCCCGCTCCCGCCGCCGGTGGTCCCGGAGAGTCCGCTCACCGCACTCCTGCCGATCTCGGGGTTCGTCGTCGTGGCAGGTGCCCTGGCGCTGCTCGTGCGCCGCCGCCGGTCCGGCGCCGTGCTCGGTTCGACCGGCACCGGGGGTGCCCCGTGACCGCGACCACTGCGTCCCTCCGCCCTGGGTCGACGGGCTGGGCCGACCACGACGTCCGCAGCGTCGGACTGCGCACGGGCGCCGCGGTGGGGCTCGTCGTCGTGGCGTACCACACGTCGCTGTGGTCGCTGCTGCGGGGCATCACCGTGGACACCCCGTTGGCGTACCTCGGGCTCGTACCGCTCGTCAGCGCCGCGCTCGGATTCGTCCTCGCCCGGCCGACGGCGGGCGAACCCGAGATCCACGACCGCATGGTGGACCGCATCGTCGCGGTCCCGCTGATCGTGGCGGCCCTGGTGGCGCTCGTCCTGCTGCCGCCCCGGATGTCGGTCGTCTACTGGTTGTGGCGGATCGACCTGCTCACCATGCCGCTGTTCGTGGCCGGAGTGGTCGCCCTGCTGTTCGGCGTGCGAATGCTCTGGCGGACCAAGGCGGCCGTGTTCTTCCTGTTCCTCGCCTGGCCCATGCCGGCGCGGTGGGCGGTGCAGTCGCTGCTCGACCACCTGAGCGACCTGACCGCCGGTGCGGTGCGGATCATCCTGTCGGTCATCCCACTGGCCGCCGCGGTTCCGGGCGACGACACGTCGTTCATCATCCCCCACGGTGCGGAGGGGTTCCGGGTCCAGATCGCCTCCGCGTGCTCGGGTGCCAACGGACTGGTCGGCTTCCTGCTGCTCGCCGGAGCGGTGGCGCTCGTCCTGCGGGGCAGCCGCTGGCGGAAGGTGGCGTGGCTGGCCGCCGGTTCGGCGCTGATGGTGGTGCTCAACGTCGCCCGGATCCTGCTCATCATCTTCGTCGGCCGGTACGCCGGTGAGACGGCGTCGATCGACGTGCTCCACCCCGGGGTCGGGCTCGTCACGTTCAACGTCGGCGTGGTCGTCATGGTGCTCGTCGCCCACCGGTTCGGACTGCAGCTGCCCCGCCGGAACGGCCCGTCCCGCACGGCCACCACCTTGCGGGCGGTGCCCTCGGTCAGGCGCACCCTGCTGGTGCTCCTGCCGGTCGCCCTGCTCGCCGGGGTCTACGACCACGGCCTGACCCGCTACGACCCGATCGCCTCGTCGGTCGGTACGCCTCGGCTGGCGGGGTTCGCCAGGTCGGGAGCGGACCTCGACGGCTTCGAGGCCGATCCGGTCGCCACGTTCGCCAACGGCAAGCGGTTCTTCGGTGAGGACTCCACGTGGGTGCGGTTCAGCTACCGGGGCTACGGCACCACCGACCTGAGCAGCGACGTGCCGGTGCTCGCCGACGTCATCAACACCTCCAACCTCCAGTCGTTCAGCGACTTCGGACTGGAGGCCTGCTACCAGTTCCACGGCTACGGCATGCAGGACGTCCGTCGGGTCGACCTGGGCAGCGGCGTGACCGGGACGGTGCTGCGCTGGCAGGACCCGGCCAACGGCCTGAGGTGGACGACGCTCTACTGGATCTGGGCGGTCCGCCAGAACGACCAGATCCGTTACGAGCGGGTGGTCCTGCTGCTCAACGAGGTCGACTCCGCCCGCCTGGTCGCGCCGGAGGTGACCGAGGACGTGGCCGACCAGTTCGCCTTCAACGCCGAGGAGCTGGTGCAGGGTCGGGCCGGGTCCGACCTGAGCGAACGGGAGGTGGCCCTCCGGAGCTTCATCGTGACGTTCGGGCGGCGTGTGGTCGCTGCCGCCACCGAGGACGCGGCGTCCATGCCCGCACCCCGGGAGCCGGGCGGGTGAGGATCGAGGAGGTCGCCGACGCGGATCGCCAGCTGGCACTGGCGCTGACGCAGGTCGAGCAGCGCAACCCCGGTGCGACGGCGCGTCCGATCGCCACCCGGGCCCGGCCGTGGCGGTGGGTGGTGGTCGTCGGGGTGTTCGCCGCGCTGCTGCTGGTGGTGCCCCGAGCCGTCGGCGTGACGTTCACCACGTTCGCGTCGGTGCTCTACGCCGTCACCGTGTGGCACCGGACGTCGTTGGTGCGTCGAGCGCTCCGCCACGATCCGGCCCTGCACGTCTCCGACGCCGAGGCGCGGGCCGTCCCCGACGACGACCTGCCCACCTACTCGGTCCTGATCCCGGCGTACGGCGAGCCCGAGGTGCTCCCCGGTCTGCTGGAGGCGCTCGAGCGACTGGAGTACCCGCGCGACCGGCTCGACGTGGTGCTGCTCCTCGAGGCCGACGACGACGAGACCATCGGTGCCGCCCGAGCGATCGACACGGACCTGCCGGTGCGCGTCCTGCAGGTCCCTCCGGGGGAGCCGAGGACCAAGCCCCGGGCGCTCGACTTCGGGCTCAGGTTCGCCCGTGGCGAGCTGGTCACCATCTACGACGCCGAGGACCACCCGGAGCCGCTCCAGCTGCGTCGGGCCGCAGTGGCGTTCCGTCGCGCCGGCGAGCAGGTGGTGTGCCTGCAGGCCCGTCTGTTCTTCTACGGCGGTCACCGGAACCTGCTGACCCGCTGGTTCACCACCGAGTACGCGACGTGGTTCCACCTGTACCTGCCCGGTCTCGTGCTGCAGGACGCCACGGTCCCGCTCGGCGGGACGAGCAACCACTTCCGACGCTGGGCGATCGACGAGGTCGGTGGGTGGGACCCGTGGAACGTCACGGAGGACTGCGACCTGGGGATCCGGCTGCAGCGGCGGGGCTGGAGGATCGGGATCCTGGACTCGGTGACCATGGAGGAGCCCAACACCGACGTCCTCAACTGGGTGAAGCAGCGGAGCCGCTGGTACAAGGGCTACCTGCAGACGTTCCAGGTGGCGTGGCGCCACCCTCGCAGCCTGGTCCGGGACCTGGGGTGGCGGGGCGTGTTCCACTTCGTGATGTTCGTGGGGTGCACGCCGCTGCTCGCGGTGATGAACCTGTGGTTCTGGGGGCTGGCACTGGTGTGGCTCACCACCCGTGCGGCGTTCGTCCAGTCGATGTACCCGGGCTGGGCGTACTACCTGGCGGTGGCCGTGTGGGTGCTCGGCAACCTGTCGGTGGTGTACGTCTCGGTGGTGACCGCCCGGGTCGTGCGTCGTCCCGACCTGCTCGTCGCCTCCCTGCTCTCGCCCCTCTACTGGGTGCTCATGTCGATCGCGGCGCTGCGAGCGGCGGTCCAGCTGGTCACTGCGCCCAGCCACTGGGAGAAGACGGCCCACGGGCTGACGCTCGTGGAGGAGGACGGGGGCGGCGACGCCCCGGTGGGGGCGACGGCCGGGAGGGGCTGACGCGCCGCCCGGCCGTGGGTCCACGGACCGGGGACGAACGACACGAGCGCCCGGCGGGTCAGGACCCGGAGGGTGGACGGGAGGAGCACCGTGACGAACCACACACCCCACTGGCGGACGATGCTCGCGGCCGTGGCGGCCGGCGTCGCTGCACTCACGCTGGCCTGCGTGCCGCCACCCACGCCGGGTCCGACGACGAGCACCAGCACGACGAGCACCAGCACGACGACCGTGCCGTGTCCGACCTTCCCGACGCCGCCCGCAGGCCCGGGTACCCCGAGCGCCGCTGCCGAGCTGGGCGAGCAGCCCGTCACGGGCGTCCGGCCGGGCTGTGAGAAGCCCGTGCGGTTCTCCTGGAGCGGGCAGACACCGGGACAGTTGATCTACGTGGACATCTGCCGCGAGCCCTCCAGCAGTCCGACGTTCCAGCCGGGCGAGGACTGCGCGCCGTTGTCCTCGCAGAACCCCACCGCCACCTCGACGGGCAGCGGCTCGACGGTCGTGTCGATCTTCCGGGGACGGGAGCCGTCCGGCGACCTGGACTGGGGGTGCTTCGCCGCGGCCGACACGCCACCGCCGGGCGTGCAGAAGGTCACGACGTGCTACGTGCGGGTGACGAACAACAACCTGTTCAACAGCGCCGCAGCTCGGGACGCCGCGTTCACCCTGGCCTGAGGTCGTCCGGGACCAGCCCGACACCGCCGGGGGCTCGCCCCGAACCGTCCGGCGCCCGGTTCCGGGCTGCTGGACGGGGGCCACCGGAGCGACTGAGATGTCGGCGCACGACCGCCGTCGGGCGGCGTGTGGGGAGGAGGAGCGACCCGTGAGTGAGCACGATCGACCGCCGACCATCACCCTGGTGGGCGCCGGCGGCATGTCCTTCGGTCCCGTCATGGTCAACGACGTGGTGCACACCTCCCGGCTGCGGGGCGCCCGGATGGTCCTGCACGACGTGGACGCCGATCGGCTCGAGCGGGCCCGCCGGTTCGCCGAGAAGCTCAACGGCGCCGCCGGGTCGCCGATCCGCATCGAGGCGTCGACGGAGGCGGGGGAGGCGCTCGAGGGCGCCGACTTCGTGATCTCGAGCGCCGAGTTCCGACGGTTCCCGAGCTGGCGGCAGGACTACGAGGTGCCGCGCCGCCACGGCTCCACCCAGATCAACGGCGAGAACGGCGGCCCCGGTGCGGTGTTCCACTCGTTGCGGAGCATCCACAACACGCTCAGCATCTGCGCGTCGGTCGAGCGGTACTGCCCGGACGCGTTCTTCATCAACCTGTCCAACCCCATGAGCCGGGTCACGCTGGCGATCAACCGGGCCACCCGCGTGCGCAACGTGGGCATGTGCCACGAGATGCCCATGGGGGTGAACCGGATCTGCAGGCGGATCCGCGAGCGGCGTGACGAGGTGGAGGCGAAGGCCTCGGGCATCAACCACTTCACGTTCTTCACCGAGTTCCGCAACGTGCGCACCGGGGAGGACCTGCTGCCGCGCATCCGGGCGTTCTTCGCCGGCCGACTGCACGACTACTCCTCCCGTGCGCAGCGCGTGGCCCGGGTGCTCGACCGCACGCTCGTGGGCGCCGGCCTGGTCGAGTTCAACTACTCACCGCTCGTTGCCCACATGGTGCGCGAGTACGGCCTGGTGCCGTGTTCGGTCGACAGTCACATCGGGGAGTACGTGCCGTTCGCGCTGGAGTCGGCCGAGTGGATGCCCACCCCGCTCGACTTCCACGAGCCCGTCTCGCACGTGGCGGAGCGTGCTGCGGCGTGGGCGGCGACGACCCGTCTGCCGCTGCCGCTGCAGGCCATGGGTCACAGCGACGAGGAGGTCGTGCCGATCATCGCGGCCGTGTGGACCGACACGCCGACCCGGATCATGGCGGTGAACGTCCCCAACCGCGGGTACCTGCCCGACGTGGCCGACGGAGCGATCGTCGAGGTCGGGGCCACCGTCGACGGCGCCGGGATCCACCCCGAGCAGATGCCGGCCCTCGGTCAGCCGCTCGCCGGGTGGATCGGCACGCAGGTCGAGCTCATGGACATGGTCGTGGACGCGGCGATCACGGGCGACCGGGACCTGGCCTACCGGGCCCTGCGGGAGGACCCGAACTCGCCGGCCGACGAGGCGTCGTGCCGGGCGATGTTCGACGAGCTCGCCGAGCTGCAGCGCGACCTGCTGCCCTTCTGATCGTCGTCCGGGCCGGGAGTCGTTCAGAGCGGCAACGCGGGCCGGAGGGCGAGCGTGGCGAGGTCCTCGGACGGCAGGGCGGGGGAGTACAGGTACCCCTGGGCGTAGCGGTAGCCCATCCGTCCCAGCACCTCGGCCTGACGGTGGGTCTCCACGCCGTCCGCCACGACGCCCAGCCCCAGTCGCTCGGCGGCGGCGACGGTGCCGGCCGCCACGTTGCGGGCCCGGTCGTCGTCGACCACGGCGGCGGTGCAGGAGCGGTCGAGCTTCACGACGTCGACCGGGAAGTCCTGCAACTGCGTGAGCGACGCCAGACCTGATCCGAAGTTGTCGAACGCCAGCGACACGCCCCGCTCGGCGAGACCGTCCAGGTTCGGCCCGACCGCTCGGCTGGTGCGGGACAGCGACGTCTCGGCCACCTCGATGCAGAGGAGTCCAGGGTCCAGGCCGGAGGACTCGAGCGCTCCGTCGACCTGTCCGAGGAGCTGGTGGTCGGCGAGCTGTCGGGGCGAGAGGTTCACCTGCACCGAGAGCCGGTCCCCGGTGTGCGTGGTCGGCCAGGAGGCCGCGTCGGTGCACGCCCGGAGCATGATGTGGGTCGACAGTTCGGCGAGCACGCCCGAGTCCTCGGCGACGTCGATGAAGCTGCCGGCGTCCCACAGGCCGCCGCTCGGGTGACGCCAGCGCAGCAGCGCCTCGGCGCCGGTGGTCTGGCCGGTGGTCAGCCGGAACGACGGCTG
>CAIQNH010000171.1 GCA_903873135.1 uncultured Actinomycetes bacterium | reverse complement strand
CTCGCGCGCCCGGACGACGCTCGGTCGCCACGCTCCTGCTGGTCACCGCCACGGTCACCGCCACGGTCACCGCAGCGGTGCTCGGAGCGCCCCGGAGCGCCGCCGACCCGACGCCGACCACTGTCGACCTGGCCGCTCGGTGGCTGGCCGGCGAGGTCCGCGACGACACGCTCACCACCGGCGGCGTCCCCGACCCGGGACTGGCCGCCGACGCAGCGCTCGCACTGGCCGCGACCGGTCGGCAGTCCGGCACGGCGGAGCGGCTGGCCCGGCGACTGCTGGACGACCCCGGCACCTCCCTCCGCCCCGCCGGACCGGGTCAGGTGCTGGCCGGGGCCGCGGCCAAGCTCGTGCTGCTGGCGATCGCCCGCGGCGAGGACCCCCGTGACGTCGACGGCGAGGACCTGGTGGCTGCGCTGCTCGACCGGGTCGTCGTCTCGCCCGGTGCGACCGACGACGGCAGACTCCGCGACCGACCACCCAGCTCCACCCCGGCCCTGAGCGACCGGTCGAACGTCTTCACGCAGGCCCTGGGCGCGCTGGCCCTCGCCCGGACGGGAGCGGCCCCGGGAGGCGTGGTCGGGCTCCTGGTCGACCAGCAGTGCCCCTCTGGTGGGTTCCGGCTCTTCCTGACCGGTGGCCGCAGCTGCGCGAGCGACGCCGCCGCCGACGCGGACACCACGTCCGTCGCAGTCCTCGCGCTCTCGGAGGTGGCCGCCGACGACCCCGGGTCGGTGACGGTGGAGGTCGAGCGGGCCCTGGACTGGCTCGAGTCGGCGCAGCGGCCGGACGGAGCGCTGTCGAGCTCCGGTCCCGGCGCCAGCGCGAACGCCAACTCGACCGGCCTCGCCGCGCTCGCGCTGCGCATCGGTGGTCGCACCGCCGCTGCCGACCGGGCCCGCGACTGGGTCACGGCCCGCCAGCTCCGCTGCAGCGTCGGTGCGGGCGACGCCGGGGCGATCGCCTTCACGGCCTCCGCGCAGACCGCCGCCGCCACCGGGATCCCGACGATCTCCCGGGACCAGTTCCGACGCAGCACCTCGCAGGCGCTGCTCGCGTTCGCTGACGTCCCGCTCGGCTCGGCGAGACCTGCGGTGCCCGGTCCCACGCAGGCGTGCGCCGACACCACGAGCACCGTCCCCACCAGCAGCACACCGACGAGCACCCTGCCCACCAGCACCGGCCCGAGCAGCACCGTCCCGAGCAGCACCGGCCCGGGCAGTGGGGTGCCGGACAGCACCCTCCCCGTGGGCACCGGAGCGGGCACCGCCGTCCCGGCGAACGCCGAGGTGCAGGGCGGCCCGCAGGCCGCCGGGGTCCAGGGCGGCGTGCCAGCTGCCGAGGTGCAGGGCGTCACGGTGTCCCGGGCCCCGGAGGCTCGGCTCGCCGCCACCGGCGGGGCCGCTCGGACCCCGGTGGTGCTCGGTCTCGCCCTCACCCTCGTGGGCGGTGCCGTCGCGTGCGTCGCCGCACGACGGAGGTCCCCGTGGTGAGCAGGTCGGCCGGCCGCGTCCTCTCCGTGGCGCTCGTGGCGTCCGTCGCCGTCGGCGCGGGCGTGCTGCCCGCACCGTCGGTCGCCGCCGCCCCCCGCGCCGCGGCGTCGGGCTCGCCGTGTCCGGGGCCGACCGGGGTGACGGTCGTCGTCGACGCCACCCCGCTCGGCGGTGGCGTGCGCGTCGGTTGCGCTCCCGGCGCACCCGCCGACGGACTCGACGCGCTGCGGTCCGCCGGCTTCGCCGTCCGCGGGACCACCCGGTTCCCCGGATTCGTCTGCCGGATCGACGGCGCACCGGCGCAGGACCCCTGCCTCGACACCGCACCACCGGACGCGTACTGGTCCTACTGGCACGCCCCCAGGGGTGGGGCCTGGACCTACAGCGACACCGGCGCGGCCGAGCGCACACCGCCTGCGGGGTCGGTCGAGGGGTGGGTCTTCTCCGACGGGAGCGGCCGCAGCCCGACGCTCGCCCCGCCCGCCAGACCCACGCCCACGACGACCGTCGCCCCGGTCCCGCCGCCCCCGGCGCCGACGGCGGCTGTGGCGGGCGAGACGACCGTCCCCGCTCCGCCCGGCCCGGCCCGCGTCGCGGGACCGGTCCCGGGAGCGTCCGACCCTGCGGTGACCGCACCCGGTGCGAGTGGTCCGGCCCCACCGGCACCTGCCGTCGACGCCGCCGCAGGGGCCACCACCACTCCGGGCGCTCCCCCGGTCGACACGCCGAGCTCGGCGTCCCCCGGGGCGGCGACCACCGGATCCTCGGCGACCGGATCCGCGAGGACCGGCGACGTCGACGAGGGCCCGGACGACCTCGCCGCCGCGGTCGTCGTCGACCCGGACGACGGGTCGACGGGCTCGCCGTGGGCCACCGCGCTCGGACTCCTCGTCGTGGCTGCGGTCGCAGGCGGCGCCGTCGTGGCCGTCCGGCGACGCAGGGCCACGGAGGGCCGGTGAGCCGGCGTCCGATCCACCCGGCGGCGTGGTGGGTCTGGGCCGGTGGACTGGCCGTCGCGGCGTCCCGCACCACCAACCCGCTGGTGCTGGGCCTGATCGTGGGGGTGGCCGCCACGGTGGTCGCCGCCTGTCGGACCGACGCACCGTGGGCCCGCGCGTTCCGCTCGTCGCTGTGGCTCGGGCTGGCGGTGGTCGTCGTCCGGGTCGTCGCCTACGTGCTGGTCGGGAGCCGCACCGGGTCGACCGTGCTCGTCACGCTCCCGGAGCTCGGACTCGGCGAGTGGGCCGCCGGCATCCGCATCGGCGGGCCGGTCACCCTCGAGGGCCTCCACGCGGCCGTCACCGACGGGCTCCGCCTCGCCACCGTCATCGTGTGCCTCGGCGCAGCGAACTCGCTCGCCGACGCCCGGCGGCTGCTGCGTTGCGTGCCGACCTCGCTCCACGAGATCGGCACCGCGGTCGTCGTCACGCTGAGCATCGCCCCCCAGCTCGTCGAGAGCGTCGACCGGGTACGACGGGCGCGCACGCTGCGGGCCGGGCGGACGACCGGCCGTCGCGCCGTCCGGGCGATCGCCGTCCCCGTGCTGGCCGACGCGCTGGACCGGTCGCTGGCGCTGGCGGCGTCGATGGACGTGCGCGGCTACGGCCGCTCCGGCGGGACGGACGAGCGGACCCGGCGGATCACGGGTGCGCTCGTCGTGGGCGGACTGCTCGGCGTGGTCGTCGGGACCTACGGCTCGCTGGACGGCACGACCCCACCGGCGCTGGGACTCCCCCTCCTCCTGTGCGGCACGGCGGTGGCGGCCGCCGGCCTGCTCTCCGCCCGGGGTCGGGTCCGTCCGACCGCGCACCGCCCGGACCGCTGGGACCTCCGGGCCTGGGCCACCAGCGCCTCGGGTGTGGTCGCGGCCGTCGCCACGGCGGTCGCCGCCAGGGTGGACCCGGACCTCCTGGTCCCGCCGTCCGATCCGCCGACGTGGCCGGCGCTGCCGCTCCTCGCCACGCTCGGGATCCTGGTCGCGCTGCTCCCGGTCGCCCTCGACACCTCGGTCCGTCGGGCGGCCGCCGCCGTCCGGCCCGTCTCCGGGACGGCGGTCGACCTCCGTCGTCCTGCACGACCCGACCCCCGCGCCGAGTTGCGCCCGGGCCTGGCCCGGCGGATCGAGCCCGAGGTCGTGCGGTGATCCGCTTCGAGCAGGTGAGCGTCACCTACCCCGACGCACCCGCACCGGCGCTCGTCGGCGTCGACCTGGTCGTCGAGGAGGGCACGACCTGCCTGGTGACCGGTCGCACCGGGTCGGGCAAGTCCACGCTGCTGCAGGCCGTCGTCGGTCTCGTGCCCCGCGCGACCGGCGGCCACCTCGCCGGCCGCGTCACCGTCGCCGGACTCGACACGGCGCACGTCGCCCCCCGGGACCTGGCCGACACCGTCGGATTCGTGGGGCAGGACCCGCTCGCCGGGTTCGTCACCGACACCGTGGAGGCGGAGCTCGCCTTCGGACCCGAACAGCTCGCGCTGTCCCCGTCGGTCATGCGGGTCCGCGTGGAGGAGACGCTCGACCTGCTCGGTCTGGCCGACCTCCGGGACCGCCCGCTGCGGGACCTCTCCGGCGGGCAGCAGCAGCGCGTGGCGATCGGTGCAGCCCTGACGACACGGCCCCGGGTCCTCGTGCTCGACGAACCCACGTCCTCCCTGGACCCGACCGGCGCCGAGGAGGTGCTCGCCGCGCTGTCCAGGCTCGTCCACGACCTGGGCATCACCGTCGTGGTGGCGGAGCACCGGCTCGAACGGGTCCTGCAGTTCGCCGACCAGCTCGTGGTGGTCGACGGTGCCGCCGTGCGCTCCGGCGACCCCGACCAGGTCCTCGTCGACAGCCCGGTGGCACCGCCCGTGGTGGAGCTGGGACGGCGGCTCGGGTGGCGACCGACCCCCCGGTCGGTGCGCGACGCCCGACGGCACGCCGCGCCGCTGCGGCTCGCCGGCCTGCGTCCACCCGAGCCCCCGGCGGTCGACGGGCCGGTCGTCGCGACGGCCCGGGGGGTCTCGGTGCGCCACGGGGCCGTGCTGGCCGTCGACGGCGTCGACCTGCAGTTGCACCGGGGGGTGACCACGGCGCTCGTCGGTCGCAACGGGTCCGGCAAGAGCTCGCTGCTGTGGGCGCTGCAGGGCAGCGGCGCGCGGTCCGACGGGACGACCGTCGTCGACGGCGTCGACACGGGACGGGCCGACCCGTCGGCGCGCCGTGCCGCCGTGGCGCTGGTCCCCCAGACGCCCGGGGACCTGCTCTACCTCGAGACGGTCGAGGACGAGTGCGCCCAGGCCGACGCCGAGTCGGCGGCCGCGGCGGGAACCTGCCGCCGCATCCTCGACGACCTGCTCGCCGACGCCACCTCGGCGCCGATCGACGCCGGGACGCACCCGCGTGACCTGTCCGAGGGTCAGCGACTCGCGCTGGTGCTGGCCGTGCAGCTCACGGCCTCGCCGCCGGTCGTGCTGCTCGACGAGCCCACACGCGGGCTGGACTACGCCGCCAAGCGTGCCCTCGGCTCGGCCCTGCGCGCCCGGGCCGCCGGCGGGGCCGCCGTGCTGGTGGCCACCCACGACGTCGAGTTCGCCGCCACCACCTGCGACCGGACGGTGCTGCTCGCCCAGGGCGAGGTGGTCGCCGACGGCGCCACGGCCGAGCTCCTCTGCCCGTCGCCGACCTTCGCCCCCCAGGTGGCGCGGGTCATGGCACCGGCGCACTGGCTCGACGTCGACGACCTCGTGGACGCCGTGGCAGCGGAGCGTCGGACACCGGACCCGGCGGTGGTCCCGTGAGTCGCACGGCCGGGGCGGTGGTCCTCGGTCGGCGCAGCGCGCTCGCGCTCGGACTGGTGTCGCTCGTCGGGCTCGCCGCGTTCGCGTGGCCCCTGCTCCTGCGGGTCGACCCGGGCGGCGCCGGCCACGTGGGCGACGCGCCGCTCGTGTTCGTGGTGGTGCTGCCGCTGCTGGTCGCCGTCGTGCTGGCCGAGTTCGCCGACGGGGGCATCGACACCCGTGCGCTCGCCGTGCTGGCCGTGCTGGCCGGCGTCGGGGCGGCGCTCCGGCCGCTCGGCGCCGGGACCGCCGGGATCGAGACCGTGTTCTTCCTGCTCGTGATCGGCGGTCGGGCCGTCGGCCCGGGCTTCGGGTTCCTGCTCGGCACCACGACGCTGTTCGCCTCGGCGCTCGTCACCGGAGGCGTCGGGCCGTGGCTGCCGTTCCAGATGCTGGCCGCCGGGTGGGTGGGCCTGGGCGCCGGACTCCTGCCGCCGGCCCGGGGGCGGCGCGAGCTCGGCATCCTCGTCGTCTACGGCGTCGTGGCGTCCTACGCGTACGGCTTGCTCATGAACCTGTGGTTCTGGCCGTTCGCCGTCGGGACCGGATCGGAGCTGTCCTACGAGGCGGGTGCCCCGCTGGTCGACAACCTGCGCCGGTTCGCCGTCTACGTGGTGGCCACCTCGCTGGGCTGGGACACCGGACGGGCCGTCACCACCACGATCCTGCTCGTCCTGGCCGGCCCGGCAGTGCTGGCCGTGGTGCGCCGCGCGGTGCGTCGTGCCTCGTTCGGGGCACCCGTGACGTTCGAGGCTCCGGCGGCGCCGCCGCCGCTCGTGCCGCGCTGAACCGGTCGGTCAGGACGGTCCGGACACCCGACGGGTCCGGCGGAGCCCCCCGACCATGATCCGCTGGGCCACGGCGGCGGGGAGTCGGGCCACCAGCTCGAACACCCGGGCGTCCGCACCGATCAGGATCCGTCGCCGGTCGCGCTGGACGGCCTCCAGGATGCGGCGTGCCGCTCGCTCGGGCGACGTGCGTGCCGCCCGGTCGAAGTCGCGGACCATCTCGTCCCGGGCGCCGGCGATGGCCGTGGCGCTGTGGTGGGTGCGGGCGTTGCGGGCGATGTTCGTCCGGATGCCGCCGGGGTGCACCGTCGTGCACGAGACGCCGGAACCACCGGCCTCGAGCTCGACGCGCAGCGAGTCGGTGAACCCCCGCACCGCGAACTTGGCGGCGCAGTAGGCGGACTGCGTCGGGATGCCGATCAGACCGAACACGCTGGAGATGTTCACCACGTGACCCCGGCCGGCGTCGACCAGGTGCGGCAGGAACGCCTGGGTGCCGTGGACCACGCCCCAGAAGTTGATGTCGACCAACCAGCGGGCGTCCTCGAAGCTCATCTCCTCGACGGTCGCCGTGAGCGCCACGCCGGCGTTGTTGACCACCAGGTCCACCGATCCGTGCTCGGCGAGCACCTCGTCGGCCCACGCGAACACGGCGGCCCGGTCGGCCACGTCGACCGACGCCGAGGTGACCTTGACGCCACGCCCCTCGCAGCTGCCGACCGTCTCGGCCAGGCCGGCGGCGTCGACGTCGCACAGGGCGAGGTGCGACCCCCGCCGGGCGAGCTCGACCGCCAGGGCGCGGCCGATGCCCGACCCCGCCCCCGTCACCACCGACACCATCCCTCGTCGCAGTTCCACGTCGACCTCCCTGTGTCCGTTCCGTTCGCTCAGCCGCCGACGCCCACGGTCGCCGGTCGCTCCTCGGCCCGCACCCCGACGGCGGGGCCGGCGGCCGAACCGGTGAAGCGCAGGCCGCGCCCCAGGCCGTCGTGGCGCATGGCCCGCCGGTCCCGGACGTAGTTCTGGTACACCCGCCACGGGAACCGGTCGCCCTGTCGGGGCAGGCGGTCCGCCGCCCGGACGACGTACCCGGCGTTCAGCCCCATGATGGAGTCGTCCGACACCGACACGCCGTCGGCCACCGGCGTGCAGGTGGTGGTCCCCGAGGTCCGCAGGTGGTTCACGAGCCGGCAGACGTACCGCGCCGTGAGGTCGGACTTCAGCGTCCAGCTGGCGTTGGTGTAGCCGACGGCCATCGAGAAGTTCGGGACGCCCTCGAGCATCATCCCCTTGTACGCCATCCGCTGCGTGACGTCGACCGGTTCGCCGTCGACGGCGAGCTCGACCCCGCCGATGAACAGCAGCTCCAGTCCGGTGGCGGTGACCACGACGTCGGCGTCGAGGGTCCGGCCGGAACGAAGTCGGATGCCCTCCGGGGTGAAGGTCTCCACGTGGTCGGTGACCACCTCGACGGCGCCGCTGCGGATGTGGGCGAACATGTCGCCGTCGGTCACCACGCAGACCCGCTGGTCCCACGGGTCGTAGCTGGGGGTGAAGTGGGTGTCCACGTCGTAGCCGGGCGGCAGCTCCCGCTCGACCCCCCGGCGGAGGATGCGCCTGGCCACCTCCGGGCGGCGGCGGCTGAACTCGTAGGAGCCCTGGGTGCCGAGCGTGTGGAGCCACCTGAGCACCGGGCCCTCCCACCGGCCGGGCAGCAACCGTCGCAACCGGCGGGTGACGGGGTTGACCCGCGGGAGGGTCGCCACGTAGGTCGGCGACCGCTGGAGCATGGTGACCCGGGCACCCCGGTCGGCGAGCGCCGGCACGAGGGTGATCGCCGTGGCGCCGCTCCCGATGACGACGACCCGGCGGCCGGCGACGTCGAGGTCCTCCGGCCAGAACTGCGGGTGCACGAGCGTGCCCCGGAAGTCCCCGGTCCCGGGGAAGTCCGGCAGGTGCCCGCGGTCGTAGCGGTAGTAGCCGCTGCACGACGAGAACCAGCCGCACGTCAGGTGCACCGGCTCGACGGTGCCGTCGGCGAGTGTGCGCTCGACGTGGACGTCCCAGCGTCCGGCGGCGGTGTCGAAGTCGGCCGACACGACGCGGTGACGGAACCGGATGTGCCGGTCGATCCCGAAGTCGGCGGCGGTGTCACGCAGGTACTGCAGGATCACCGGACCGTCGGCGATGGTCTCCGCCTGGGACCACGGCCGGAACGGGTAGCCGAGGGTGAACATGTCGGAGTCGGACCGGATGCCCGGGTAGCGGAACAGGTCCCAGGTGCCCCCCAGGTCCTCCCGGGCCTCGAGCACGGCGAACGTCGCCCACGGGCTCTCCATCCGGAGTCGGCAGGCGGCACCGATGCCCGACAGTCCGGCGCCCACGACGAGCACGTCCACGTGCTCGGGTGCCGCTGCGTCACGGTCGGGGCCGGTGGTCGTGTCGGTCACGGGGCACTCCCCTCCCGGGCGCCGCCGGCCAGCAGCGGCGTCAGCCGCCCCTCGTCGCCGAACAGTTCGTGCCGCCACGTCTCGACGAGCGCCTCGGTGTCGGAGTCGTCCGGGTGGAAGCCCACTCGGTCGTAGTCGCAGAGCTGGTCCCACACCTCACGCCGGAACATCGGGGTGCGCCGGAAGTGCACCCAGCTGCGTCGCAGGCGACCGGGGCGGTAGGTCGCCCGGTCACCGAGGAGCGACATCGCCGTCAGGAACGAGATGCCCACCACCAGGCCGATCCGGAGCAGCTTCATGGTCCAGATCCGCAGGCGCTCCGAGCCCCCGGCGGCTCGGTAGACGTCGAACGCCACGGCCTTGTGCTCCGACTCCTCGAGGGCGTGCCACGTGAAGACGTCGCCGACCACGGGACCGGGGAGCCGGCGCGCCTCGTCGTCGGTCAGGGCGAGCTCGGCGAGGGTCGCGGTGAAGTGCTCCATGGCGGCGGTCGCCGCCAGGTTGCCGATGGGCGGGACGATGCGCTCACGGGTGGTGAGCGCCCACCGGGTGAGACGCTCGTAGCGCTGCGTCGGGTACCCGAGCTCGGCCAGTCGGTCGTTGAGCACCCGGTGCTCGCGACCGTGGACCGACTCCTGGCCGATGAAGCCCGCCACCTGACGCCGGAGGGTCGGGTCGTCGACCCGGTCACGGTGGTGGCGGACCGAACGCACGAAGTACTCCTCGCCGTCGGGGAAGACCGAGGAGAGGGTGGCGAAGAAGTGGCTGAGGATCAGGTCGCCGTCGGCGGCGAAGTGCACGGGGAGCTCGGCGAGCGAGTCCTCGAACGAGACCCGCCGGGTGGGGACACTCCCGGCCGTCCGAGCACCTCCGGCTGCGCCGGTTGCGTTCGCGGGAGCGGTGTCCTGTGGGGTGCTGGTCTCCATGACCAGGACTCTAGAGGATTTGAGTGATTCACTCAACCTCTCAAGTCTGTTACACTCGTCACGTGACCGAGGAACCGGGAACCAGCAGCGAGCCCGTCGGTGGCACCCGCTCCACCAAGGGCGAGCTGACCCGACGGAGCGTGCTCGACGCCGCCATCGCCCGGTTCGGCCGGGACGGGTTCCGGGCCACCTCGGTCGCCGACGTCGCTCGTGACGCCGGAGTCGGCGGCACCGTCCCCTACGCCTACTTCGCCAGCAAGGAGGCGCTGTTCCTGGCGGCACTCGACGACGACGCCGCCGCCGTCATGGAGGAGGGGCTCGTCCGCCTGACCAGCGAGGACCGTCCACCCCAGTGGCGCGAGCAGCTCGTCCTCACCCTGATCGACGCGCTCGACCGCCACCCGCTCGCACGCCGGGTGCTCGCCGGCCTCGAACCCGAGGTCACCGACCGGGTCCAGGACATCCCGGCCATGCTCGAGCTGCGCAAGGCGGTCGTCGAGCAGCTGCGTGCGGACCAGGCCGCCGGGTTGGTCCGCACCGACATCGACGCCGAGTCCGTGGGGAACGGTGCCGTCACGATCATCCTGACCGTGCTCATGTCGGTGCTGCAGTTCGGTCGGTCCGGGGTCTCCCAGCACGGCGCGGACGTCATGGCCGTGTTCGCCGCCGCGCTCGATCCGCCGCGGCGGACCCGACCGGAATAGCGCGCCGAGCCCGCGGGTTGGCCGTGCCGTGACCTCCTTCCGCGTCGGCGTCCAGCTCCACCCCCAGAACACCACCGTCGAGCGACTGCTCGACGGTGCCGTGGCCGCCGAGGAGATCGGCGCCGACTCCGTCTGGTACTGGGACCACTTCTTCCCGCTCTACGGCGACCCGGGTGCCGCCCACTTCGAGGCCTACACGCTGCTCGCCGCGGCCGCCGTGCGGACCGAGCGCGTGCGGCTCGGGGCGCTCGTCACCTGCAACTCGTACCGCAACCCCAACCTCCTCGCCGACATGGCCCGCACGGTCGACCACCTGAGCGGCGGTCGCTTCACCCTGGGCATCGGCTCCGGGTGGTTCGAGCGTGACTACGACGAGTACGGCTACGAGTTCGGCACCGCCCGGAGCCGACTGGCCGACCTCGAGCGGGACCTGCCCGTCATCCGGGACCGGCTGGCCGCCCTCACGCCACCACCCGTCGGACCGCTCCCCGTCCTGATCGGCGGGTCGGGTCGTCGGGTGACCCTCCGACTCGTGGCCGAGCACGCCTCGGGCTGGAACGCCTTCGGTCCGCCCGAGAGCTTCGGGGAGCTCAACGGGGTGCTCGACGAGTGGTGCGAGCGGGTCGGTCGCGACCCGTCGGAGATCGAGCGGACGGTGTGCGTCGAGCCGACCGACGAGCGCTGGGAGGACTACGTCGCCGCCGGCGCCGACCACCTCATCGTGATGACCAGCGACCCGTTCGACCTCGACGCGGTGGCCCGGCTCGTCGACGCCGCCCGGGGCTGAGTCCGACTCACTCCGCCTGCGCGGCCAGGAGCTCGCCGGCGTCGACCGGCTCGAGGAACTCCAGTGGTGGGGGCGGGCCGAAGGCGTACAGCACGTCGTGGCCCGACCAGTCGCCGGGTCGGTAGTCCTCCTGCGCGTCGACCCGGTCCACGTCGGCGGCGTACTCGACGTAGTGGCCACCGGGCTCGCGGAGGTACCAGAACCAGTTCGACCCGATCGCGTGGCGTCCGAGCCCCCACAGGTGGCGACCGGCGTCGGCGTCGATCATGCGGGTCCCGCCCCGGGCCACGTCGTCCACGCCGTCGACCTCGAAGGCCAGGTGGTGGAGGATCGTGCCGGGTGCCTGCTGCAGCGCGACCTGGTGGTGCACGTCGCCGCAGCGGGTGAAGGCGATCACGCCGGGTACCTGGTCGCTGATCCGGAAACCGAGCACGTCGCAGAAGAACCGCAACGACGCGTCGAGGTCGGGGGTCCCGAGCACCAGGTGCGTCAGGTTGGACGGCCGCACCGGTCCGTCCACCACGACGGCCGCCGCCGGCTCGTCACGGCGGAGCACCCGACCGGGTGCGTTGGGGAACACCTCGGGGGGAGCCGGGGCCACGACCGGGCCGGTCACCTCCAGGGCGACCCGGACACCGGTGGCGGGCTCGACGGTGGCCAGTCCGCCGTCGGTCACGTCCGCGGGCAGACCGGCCGCCGCGAGCGCCCGGGCCGCCCGGGCCAGGTCGTCGTCCTCCTCGGCGGCCAGCACCAGCTCGCGCAGTCCCCGGTGGCGGGCCGCCGTCAGGACCAGCTGCTCGCCGGCGTCGCGGGTGGCGAACCGCCCGGGCCCGGTCGGCTCCAGACCGAACTCGGTGAAGAACGCCGACGACGCCTCCACGTCGGGGACGGCCAGGTCGACACGGCTGATGCGGTGGAGGCCCACGGCGTGCTCCGAACTCCGGGTGGGGACCGGTTGCGTTTCCTGATCGAACGATCAAGAATCAACCACGTGACCCCGTCGACGTCAACCGTCCCGCACCGGCGACGCCCGGCCGGACGGCCGGCCGTCCGCCGCCAGACCCGCTCCGACCGGACCCGTCGGCGCATCGTCGACGCCGCGCTCGTGGAGTTCGCCGACCACGGCTTCGACGGCGCCACCACCCGGGCCATCGCCGAGCGCGCCGGCGTCGCCCAGCCGCTCGTGCACTACCACTTCGGCAGCAAGGACGACCTCTGGCGGGCGGCGGTCGACCGGTGCTTCGAGGAGCTCGACCACCACCTGGCCCCGGTCGCCGCGACGACCGAACCGCTCGAGGCGCTCCGCACGATGCTCCGGTGCTTCGTGACGTTCGCTGCAGCCACCCCCCAGCTCAACCGGATCGTGGCGCAGGAGGGCTCCACGGCCTCCGACCGACTGACGTGGCTGGTCGGGACGCACACCGAACCCCGCTACCGGGCGTTCGCACAGCTGCTCGCCGCCGTCGACCCCGAGGACGTGGTGACCACCGACCCGAGCGTCGCCTTCCACACCGTGGTCGGCGCGGCGTCGCTGCGCTACGTGGCGAGCGCCGAGGTGGTCCGCATGACCGGCACCCCGGCGGACGACCCGGACGCCGTCCGAGCGCACGCCGAGCTGATCGAGCGCATGGTGCTGCGGCACCCCGACCCCAACCGACCCGCGCCCCCGGCGCGCTCCACCAGGAGGACCCGCCCGTGAGCATCCGATTCGCCAACGTCGACGGGCGCGCCGCCCTCGTCGACCCGGACGGCGGCTGGCACGACCTCGAGCGACTGACCGCGGGCGACCTGGGCCCCGACCCGACGTCCGCCACCCGCGCCGGGACCGACGCACTGCGCGCCGCCGCTGCCCTGCTCGAGGGCTCGACCGCCGACGGCCCGCTCGAGGGGGCCGTCCTCGGCGCCCCCGTGCCCGAGCCCCGCAGCTGCTTCGCCATCGGTCTCAACTACGGCAGCCACGCCGCCGAGTCCGGCATGGAGGTGCCGTCGGTGCCCGTGGTCTTCACCAAGTTCCCCAGCTGCCTGGTCGGCCCCCACGACGACGTGGTGCTCGCCGCCACCGCAGCGGACTACGAGGTCGAGCTCGTCGTCGTGGTCGGCCGGACCGCCCGGGACGTCCCGGTGGAGCAGGCGTGGGACCACGTCCTCGGGCTCACCGTGGGTCAGGACATCTCCGACCGGGCGCTGCAGTTCGCCGCCCAGCCGCCGCACTGCGACCTGGGCAAGTCCCGCGACACCTACGGTCCGACCGGCCCGGTGGTCGTCTCGCCGGACCTGCTCGACGACCCGGACGACCTCGAGCTGTGGTGCGAGGTCGACGGCGAGCGGCGCCAGCACGACCGGACGTCGAGCCTGATCGTCGACGTGCCCCACCTGGTGGCCTACCTCTCGTCGATCCTCACGCTGCACCCGGGCGACCTGGTCTTCACCGGCACGCCCGACGGAGTCGGCGCCGCGTCGCAGCAGTTCCTCCGACCCGGCGACGTGGTCACGTCCCACGTCGAGGGCATCGGGACGATGCGCAACACCTGCGTGGCGTGAGCGGCCCGGGACCGGACCGCGTCCGGGTGACCGAGCCCGGGGGGCGTCCCGACGAACCGCCGCTCGACCTGCTGGTCGTCGGTGGCGGGCCGGTCGGCGTGGCCACGGCCCTGCTCGCCGCCCACGAGGGCCTGCGGGTCGTCGTCGTCGAGCGGTCCACCGGGGTCCACGACCTCCCCCGAGCCATCGTGATGGACGACGAGGTCCAGCGGGTCCTCCAGCGGATCGGACTGGCCGACGAGCTGCGTTCGATCCTCACGCCTCTGCGCGGCGCGGAGTTCCTCGGACCGGACGGCGTCCGGGTGGTGGGCATCGACCTGCCGGAGGACGACCCGGACGGGCTGGAGCTCGACTGGCCGCTCGGCCACTGGGCGGCCGCGGCCTACCACCAACCCGAGCTCGAGACGTTCCTCCGCCGGGCCGCCGGCGCCGCCGGGGTCGAGTTCCGCCTCGGGCTCGAGGTCGTCACGGTGGGCCAGGACGGCACGGAGGCGTGGGCCGACGTCCGGCCCGTGGGACGCCCGGACGACCGGACCACCCGGTGCCGGGCGTCGTGGGTGGTCGCCGCCGACGGCGCGGGCAGTCCGGTGCGCAAGCAGCTCGGCGTGGCCTTCGTCGACCAGGGGTTCGACCAGGAGTGGTTGGTCCTCGACGCCCGGGTCCGCCACGACCGGGTGGCGCTCCCCCGACTCGTCCAGCAGATCTGCGACCCGCTGCGGCCGGCCACGTTCGTGCCCGGTCACGGCCCGTACCGACGCTGGGAGTTCCAGCTGCAGGACGGCGAGCGGCCGGAGGACTTCGACGACGACCGGGTGCTGGAGCTGCTGTCCCCGTGGGCGGGTCCGGACGACCTCGAGGTCGTGCGCGCCGTCGTGTACCGCTTCCACGCCACCGTGGCCGACACGATGCGCGTCGGCCGCGTCCTCCTCGCCGGGGACGCGGCCCACCAGATGCCGCCGTTCCTCGGCCAGGGGCTGTGCGCCGGGCTGCGCGACGCCGCCAACCTGAGCTGGAAGCTCGCCGCGGTCCAGTCCGGCGCGGCCGACGAGTCGCTGCTCGACTCCTACGACGTCGAGCGCCGACCGCACGCCGCAGCCGTGGTCGCCCACGCCGTCGACGCCGGCCGGCTCGTCGACCAGATCGCCGGCCGGACCGACGCCGGGGTGGGGACCGACGCCGGCTACGGGGGTGGCCGGCCGTTCCCCCACCTCGAGGACGGCCTGCTCGCCGCCGGCCACCCGCTCGTCGGACGCCAGCTCCCCCAGCCCCACCGCGTGGACCCCGCGGGCCGACGGCGCGCCGGGCGCACCTCGGTCGACGAGGACCTGTTCGACCGGGAGCTGCCCCGCGGTTGGTGCGTGCTGGTCCCCGGCGGGACCTCTGTCCGTGACGACGACCGCCCGGCCGTCGAGGAGTGGGTGGGCGTCGGGGCGACGGTCGTCGGCGTCAGCGACGCCGAGTGGTCCCGCCCGGTGCTCGGCGACCTCCACGCCGTCGTGGTCCGACCCGACCGCTACGTGGCGGCGGTCGCCACCGACGCCGGGCCGCTGCCCGGCGTCGCATCCGTCGCACCCACGCTCATCAGCCCGACAGGAGTCACCGGCCGGGCCGAGGACCTGGTGGTCACCCTGACGGGCACCGGCGTCCCGCACCCCGCCCCGGGGCGCGCCGGAGCGGGGGTCCTGGTCCGCCACGGCGACGTGGCCCTCCTGTTCGACGCCGGGCGGGGAACGTCGCTCCGGCTCGCCGACGCCGGGAGCGGACCGCAGCACCTCGACGCGGTGTTCCTCACGCACGTCCACAGCGACCACGTGGCCGACCTGTCCGACCTGGCCATCACGCGCTGGGTCCTGCAGCAGCTCCACGACTGCGGCCCGCTCCACGTGGTCGCTCCCTCCGGCACGCCGACCCGTTTCGTCGAGCGGATGCTCGAGCCCTTCGACGACGACGTCCGGCTGCGCGTCGAGCACACCGGCGCCCGTCCGCCCGAGGTGGACTGCACCTCGTTCTCCCCCGGCCCCGAACCGCAGGTGGTGTGGACCGACCCGTCGGGCCGGGTCGTGGTCGAGTCGGTCGGCGTCCACCACGAGCCCGTGCCCGACGCCGTGGCGTACCGGGTGACGACGCCGGCCGGGGTGGTCGTCGTCTCCGGCGACACCCGGGTCTGCGCCGAGGTCGAGGCGCTCGCTGCGGGTGCGGACCTGCTGGTCCACGAGGCCTGTCGGACCACGGCCATGGCCCCCGCCGTCGCCGGCACCGTGCTCGAGGCCATCACCAGCTACCACGCCGACACCGTGGCGCTCGGGGCCATGGCCGAGCGGGCCGGGGTCGGCCACGTGGTGCTCACCCACCTGATCCCGGCTCCGTCCTCGCCCGAGCAGGAGTTCGGATTCGCCCAGGACCTGCGGGACGGTGGCTACACGGGTCCCCTGACGGTGGGCCGGGACCTGCAGACCTTCACCGTCGCAGCAGGCCGACTCGCAGCGGTGCCCCCGGCGACCGGTGGCCCGCGCCGGAGTGCGTAGAGTCCACTGCCGTGAACGGCTACATCCACGGCTTCGGGGCCGGTGAGGAGCAGCGGCTCTGGGAACAGGCCGACGTGCTCGCCGGGGCGGTGTTCGAGCACCTCCCGCTCGTCGAGCAGGGGCTCCTGCTCGAGCTCGGCTGCGGGGTCGGCGCCGAGCTGGCCCACGTCCACCGGCGGCGCCCCGACCTGCGACTGCTCGGGGTCGAGCGCTCCCCCACCCACGCTGCGGCGGCACGGCGGCGCGTCGGCGACATCGCCACGGTGCTGCAGGCGGACGCCACCCGACTCCCGCTCCCCGACGGGTGCGTGGACGAAGCCCTGACCATCTGGGTGCTCGAGCACGTGGTCGACCCGGACGCAGTCGTCACCGAGGCCCTCCGCGTCCTGCGACCCGGCGGCACGCTCGTGTGCACCGAGGTCGACAACGCCACGTTCGCGTTCCACCCGGCACTGCCAGCGATCAGCGAGTGGTGGGACCGCTTCAACCAGGTGCAGGCCGCCGGCGGTGGCGACCCGTTCGTGGGGCGGCGACTCGAGACCATCGCCCGTGACGCCGGAGCCGAGGTGCTCGAGGTCCGGGACGTCGCCGTCGTCGCCTCGCAGTCCGAACCGGAGCGGCGCGAGGTGCTGATCGACTACATCGCCGACCTGCTCGCCTCCGGCGCCCGCACCATGATCGCCGCCGGTGCCGTCGACGCCACCGAGCTGGTCGCGCTCGAGGCCGACCTCGACCGCGCCCGGAGCGACCTGACGGTGGGGTGGGAGTACCACGCCGTGCAGCTGACCTGCCGTCCCGGGTCCAACTGAGGGTCGCTCCGGGACCGAGGTCCCGTTGCGGGGACCCGGAGCGAACGTCGGTCACACCCCGAGGCGCCCGGGTGAGCCGTCGGTAGCGTGACCGCGTGAGCACCACCGCTCCTGCGAGACCTGCCGGACGTGCGCAGGTCGCAGACGACCCCGTGATCCGCACGGTGGGACTCACCAAGCGCTTCGCTGCGACCGTGGCGCTCGACCACCTGGACCTGGAGGTCCCGAGGGGTCGCATCTTCGCCTACCTCGGCCCGAACGCCGCCGGGAAGTCCACGACGATCCGGCTGCTGCTCGGCCTGCTGCGACCGTCCTCGGGCACGGCGCAGGTGCTCGGCCACGACGTGGTGCACGAGCGCCGGCAGATCCACCGGCTCGTCGGCTACCTGCCCGGCGACGTGTCGATCGATCCGGACCTGACGGCACGGCAGTACCTCGACCACCTCGCCGCGCTGCGAGGCGGTGTCGACCCGGCCGTGCGCGACGAGCTGGTCGAGCGGTTCGACCTGGACGTCGGCCGGCGCGTCGGCACCCTGTCGCACGGCAACCGGCAGAAGGTCGCCATCGTCCAGGCCTGCATGCACCGTCCCGACCTGCTCGTGCTCGACGAGCCGACCCAGGGGCTCGACCCGCTCGTCCAGCGGACCTTCCTCGACCTGCTGCGGGAGACCCGGGACCGGGGCGCCACGGTGTTCCTGAGCTCGCACGTGCTGAGCGAGGTGGAGGACGTGGCCGACGACGTGGCGGTCGTCCGCGACGGTCGGCTGGTCGCCACCACCAGCGTCGCCGACCTGACCGAGCGAACCCGGCGGCGGATCGTGCTGACGACCGAACTCCCCGCCGACCTCACCGCCCTGCGCGCCGCCGAGGGCGTCGTCTCGGCCGAGCCGTCCGACGGTGGGGTCGAGGTCGTCGTCGAGGGGTCGATGGCCGAGGTGTTCCGTCTGGCCGCCCCGTGGGGCGTGGACCGGGTCGTCGCGGACGAGGTCGACCTGGCGGGCGTGTTCCTGCACCTCTACGAGGGCGACTGATGTTCCGGACGATCGTCGGCCGGTCGCTCCACGGCATGCGGCGCGGCCTGGTCGGCTGGGGCGTCGGCGTGACGGCCTGCGTGTGGGTGATGGCCGCCATCTGGCCGTCGATGCAGTCGATGGACATCGACGCGCTCCTCGCCCAGTACCCGGAGCCGCTGAAGGAGGCGTTCAACGTCGCCGACTACGGCACCGGCACCGGGTTCCTGAACGGCGAGCTGTTCAGCATCGTGATCCCCGCCATCTTCGTCGTCTACGCCATCGGGCGGGGCGCCCGACTCGTCGCCGGTGTCGAGCAGGACGGACTGCTCGAACTGGTGGCGGTCACCCCGACCTCCCGCACGTCGATCCTCCTGCAGCAGGCGGCGGCCGTCGCCGTCGGTGTGGCCGTGCTCGGCGTGGTCCTGTGGGTCGCCATCCTCTCGGGTTCCGCGGTCGCCGGCATGGACGTCGGCGTGGTGCCGGCCGCGCGGGCGGCGGCGCTGGTCACGCTCCTCGGCGTCGAGTTCGGGGCGATCGCGCTCGCCGTCGGGGCCGCCACGGGTCGTCGAGGTGTGGCGGTGGCGGTGGCGGGCGGTCTGGCGGTGGCGGCCTACCTGCTCTACCTGGTCGGTCAACTCGTCGAGTCCGTCCGGTCCTACCGGTGGCTGTCCCCCGTGTACCAGGCCATCGTGGACGGCCCGATCGGTCCGTCGCTCCCCGCCCTCGCCCTCCTCATGCCGCTCGTGGCGGTCGTCGTGGTGGCCGCGACCGTGCCGGTGTTCGAGCGGCGGGACCTGGCCGGCTGAGGCCGGACTCCCGATCCCCGCACGCTGGCCTCAGCCGGCACGCGTCAGTCGGTGGAGCGTGATCCCCGTCGGCCGCAGCTGACCGCGGATCCACGGCACGTCACCGGCTCCGGCGGGCGAGCTGTAGTCGGCCACGAGCAGCGAGTCGTCGGGCTCCACGACCACGGCGGTGAACGCGCAGTCCCCGCGGGACGGCAGATCGAGCACCCACTCGAGGTTCGGCCCGTCCGGATCGATCCGGTAGAGGGCGCTGCGCTTGCGGGTGAGCGACCACACCGCCTGGTCGAGCCGGATGGCGAGCGCCCCCGGCAGCCACCCGGGCGCCAGGTCGTAGGCGCCGCCGTGGGCCACCTGCCGGCGAGCGAACAGGTACGGCTCGCCGCCCCACAGCACCAGGTTCGGCGAGTCGGGCTTGCGTCGGATCGCCGTCACGGACAGCGACTCCACGTCGTCGCCGACGAGCAGGTCGCCGCCCCGGCGTGACGGACCCTCGTTCCGGGTGACCCCGACGATCCGACCGTCGGGCAGCTCGACCAGCTCGCACTCGGTGCCGCCGTGGTGGATCGCCACCGGCGCCGACCACGACGACAGGTCGTCGCTCCAGCGCACCTCGACCGTCGGGTCGACAGGGCGGGGGCCGTACATCCGCTCGGCGCCCCGGTAGCCGAGCATCGCCCACCGGCCCCGCAGCCGCCGCACCCGCCAGGGCACGACGTCGGGTCCGACGACCAGCTCGGGCTCGCTCCACGTCGTCGCTCCCGTGTCGGCGGGGCGGCCGTCGGTCGTGGTCTGGAACACGCCGCTGGGCTGGAACCGCTTGGGGTCGGTGCCGAGCCGCATGAACCACAGGTGGAGCCGGTCACCGTCGACGAGCCAGCGGGGCTCGCGCAGGTCCGCGCCCAGGTGGACCGTGTGCTCGTGACGCCACGGTCCGTCGACACCGGGGGCCGAGGAGACCTCGAGCCGCGCGTCACCGGACGCGAAGTGGCTCGGCGCGGTCCGCCACACCAGCCAGAGGCGGTCCCGGAACCGCACGAGGTCCAGGTTGTTGTTGGCGGGCAGGCACTCGACGCCGGCCGCGGCCGGGCCCGGCACGAGCGCTCCGATGGTCTGCAGGGTCACCACGGCCGCGAGTCTTGCGACCGGGCCGCCGCGACGCACGTCCGAGGACGGAGCACGTGTGCCGGCACAGGCAACCGGTGGGGACGGAGAGGTTCGCCCTCGGTACGGTGCCCGGGTGGCACCCCCGACCGCTCCGACCTCCGGACCGTCGTTCGCCGCCCGCTGGGCCGGGCCGATCCTGCTGGTCGGCACGATCTGCTGGGCCGGCGGCGGGCTGATCGCACGGGCCGCCCCGCTGGACGGACCGGTGCTGGCGTTCTGGCGGTGCCTGCTGGCGGCGGTCGTCTACCAGTCGATCCTGCTCGTCCGGGGCCGGCGACCGTCGTGGGCCCACCTCCGAACCGGGGCGCTCGGCGGCGTCGGGTTCGGACTGTCGATCGTCTTCCTCTTCGTCGCCTTCCAGACCACCACGCTGGTGTCCGCGACCGTCATCGGCAGTCTGCAGCCGCTCGTGCTCGCCGCCGTCACCCACCGCACCTCCCACCGACTCGGCCGGCTCCTGTGGGCGTCGAGCGCCGTGGCGGTGCTCGGGACGGTGCTGGTGGTGCTGGGTTCGTCGTCCCGGTCGGGTGACTGGTCGCTGAGCGGCGACCTGTTCGCCGTGGCCGGTGTGGCGGCGAACATCGTCTACGTCCTCGGCACGAAGCGGGCCCGGGCCACCCAGTCGCCCCTCGAGTTCCAGGCATCCATGCTCTGGATCGCCGCCGTGGCCGTGCTGCCCATCGCGCTCGTCGTGGGTCGCGACGCCTTCGTGCCGGCGACCGACGGCTGGCGGTCGGTCGTGGCCATGGTGATCGTCGGTGGGACCGGCCACCTGCTGTTCTCGCTCGCCCAGGGGCACCTGTCGGTGGCGGCCTCGTCCGCGCTGTCGCTCGGCGAGGTGCTGGCCGTGGCCGTCGGTGCGGCCATCGTGTTCGACCAGCCGATCGGCCCGGTGCAGGTGCTCGGCATGGTCGTCGTCGGCGTGGCGGTCGGGGTCTGGTTGGCGAAGGATCCGGGCGAACCCGCCGAGCACGCCACGGCGCTCGAGTCGACCGGCACCTGACCATTCCGATCGACCGTGTCGATCGATTCCGTCCAGATGATCTCTTGGACGTCGGCTTCGATCGGGGGGACAATGCCGTCCGAGCCACCGACAGGACGGAGACGCGACGTGAGCGACCTGCGCATCGACATCGGGATCAGCGACGAGGACCGGGCGGCGATCGCCGACCAGCTCTCGCACCTGCTCGCCGACACCTACACCCTCTACCTCCGCACGCACCAGTACCACTGGAACGTGACCGGACCGATGTTCCAGACCCTGCACCTCATGTTCGAGGCCCAGTACAACGAGCTCTGGCTGGCGGTCGACCTGATCGCCGAGCGCATCCGGGCGCTCGGGTTCCCGGCACCGGGGAGCTACCGGGAGTTCGCCGAACTGACCACGATCGAGGAGGAGTCGGACCGACCCGATTCCACCGAGATGATCCGGCGTCTGGTGGTCGGCCACGAGACCGTGGCCCGCACCGCCCGCGGGGCCTTCGACCTCGTCGGATCAGCCCGGGACGAGCCGACCGCCGACCTGCTCACCCAGCGCCTCCAGGTCCACGAGAAGGAGGCCTGGATGCTCCGGAGCCTGCTCGCCTGAGCGGGCTCCGGCGACGGAACGGAACCTGCTCGCCCGGGCGGGGTCACTTCTCGGCGATGCGCTCCAGGAGTTGCAGCATCTTCTCGTCGGTCGACAGCTCGTCGGCCGGCTTGTCCTTGCGGTTGCGCATGGCGTTGATCGGCACCACGACGGCGAAGTAGATGGCGGCTGCCGTGATCACGAACGTGAGCAGCGCCGTCAGGAACTTGCCGTAGAAGACCTGTCCGGACCCGACGGTGAGCACGAGCGCGTCGAAGTTCGGCTCGCCGAAGATGGCACCGATGAGGGCCATGAGGACGTCGTTGGTGAACGACGTGATGACCGCGCCGAACGCAGCGCCGATGACGACGCCGACCGCCAGGTCGACGACGTTGCCCTGGCTGATGAACTCCTTGAACCCCTTGATCACGGTGCACCTCCACTGACGACCGTCCGCGTCAGTCTGCCGGTTGCCCGAACCGTCGGAGTGGACCCACCGGTCGGGCCGTTAGGGTCGATCGCGCATGCTGCAGGGTCTGGTCGTGGCGTTCGGCGTGGTGTTCGTCGCCGAGTTGGGCGACAAGAGCCAGCTGCTGGCCATGACGCTGGCCGCCCGGTACCGACCGTGGGCGGTGCTGGCGGGGATCGCCGCTGCCACCCTGGTCCTGCAGGGTCTGGCGGTGCTCGTCGGTTCGTTCGTGGGCGACCGCCTGCCCACCCGGCCGATCCAGGTGGTGGCCGGTCTCGCCTTCCTGGCCTTCGCCGTGTGGACCCTGCTCGACCGGGACGACGACGATGCCGACGGTGCAGACGCCGACGGGGACGACTCCGGCGAACCCGGCGGGGCGGAGCACGACGCGGCGCCGGAGCGCCGGTCGGGCCTGCTGACGGCCGGGACGGCGTTCTTCGTCTCGGAGTTCGGTGACAAGACCATGCTCGCCACCGTCACGCTCGCCACCCAGCAGGGCGCTCTGGGCACCTGGCTGGGCGCGAGCGCCGGCATGGTGGCGGCCGACGCGCTGGCGGTCGTGGTCGGTGCGGTGGCCGGGGCCCGACTCCCCCGCCGAGTGGTCCGCTGGGTGGCGGCCGCCACGTTCGCCCTGTTCGGCGTGGTGATGGTCGCCACCGCCCTGCTCGGCGGCTGACCGGCGACGGGCCGATCCCGGGCGGACGGTCCCGACCCTCAGGGGCGCTGGGCCGTCCGACCCACTGATTCGTCAAGTGCGGGCCCGGACCTGCCGATGGTGACTCCGTGCGCCCCGTCCGCCTGCAACGATCCATCCACCGGCGCCTCGACGCCCGCCACGGCCAGCGGGGCGCCGCGCTGGTCGAGTTCGCGCTCATCCTGCCGGTCCTGATGGCCCTGGTCCTCGGGATCACGACCGGCGGGATCGCCGTGTACCAGAAGATCACGCTGACCGGTGCCGCCCGGGAGGGCACCCGGTTCGGGTCGATCCTCCCCACCACCCAGTGCTCGCCGGCCTCCCGGTGCGGCGGGTCCACGTGGGCGGAGTACGTCCGCGCCGAGGTGGTGGCGAACTCGGCCGGCTCGCTGACGACGGATCAGGTGTGCGTGGCGCTCGTCTCGGGGGCCGGCGCACAGGCGACGGCCATCGGGACGGGGTTCACCACTGCCGGCGGCACCTCGCCGTGCGCCGCGGACAGCTCGACCGGCAGCGGTCGGCGGGTCCAGGTCACGGTGACCAAGCCGGCGGAGATCCAGGCGATCATCACCACCCAGACGCTCTCGCTGACCAGCACAGCGGTCAGTCGGTACGAGCAGTGAGTCGTGGCCCGGCCTCGTGGCGGGCGCGTCGAGAGCTCGCCCGGCGCGACCAGCGGGGTGTCGTCGTGCCGCTGGTCGCCGTGGCCATGGTCGTCCTGCTGCTGATCGCCGCGTTCGTGCTCGACCTGGGTGTGGCTCGCACACGGTCCAGGTCGATCCAGTCCGCCGTCGACCTGGCGGCACTCGCCGCCGGCCCCGCGCTCGGCCGTGACGATCCCCGCGACGCCTGCGCGGCCGCGGTGGAGAACCTCCGCTCCAACGTGACCGAGTTCTCCACCCTCGACCCGACGACCGCGTGCTCGAACCTCCCCACCGCGGCGTGCTCCTCACCCTCCACGGTCAGCACCGCCACGCACACCTCCGGAGGTTCGACCCTGCGGATCCGCTACCCCGCCACCGACGCAGCCATCGCCGTCGCGGGGTCCACGGGTCCGTGGCCGAACGACGGCTCGGCGTGTCGTCGGATGACCGTCGAGCTCGCCTCGACGCAGACGACCGCGTTCGGCGGGATCACCGGGAACGACGAGACCTCCGTGGCCCGCAGTGCGACCGTGCTCGGTCGGCCGGTCACCACCGCCGACGTGCCAGCCCTGTGGCTGCTCGACCCGACCGGGTGCACGGCGCTCAGCGTCACGGGCGGCTCCCAGCTCACCGCCGGCGCCGAGGCCACGAGCAGCACTCCCGCCATCCCCGGACTGATCGCCGTCGACTCCGACGGCAGCGACTGCTCCTCCAACCAGGTCACCATCTCGGCGTCCGGCACCGGGTCCCAGCTGACCGCCGTCCCCTCCTCCGGCGACACCCCGGGCCAGGTCACCCTCTTCGCGCAGCCGCCCGGCTCGACCACCTGCGCTCCGCCGGCGTGCAGCTCGGCGGACGTGACGGGTGGCCGTCTCTCGCCGGCGCCGGCCAACCAGGCGTCCCGAGCCACCCGGGCCCCGGTGGACTGGCGCTTCAACTGCAGGTCCACCTACCCCGACTACCGATCCACCACCGTCGAGGGGTGCCCGACGGAGGCACCCCCCTACCTGGACAACCTCAGGACCGCCGTGGGAGCGAGCGGGCAACCGGCCGGGTTCCAGCGGTGGCGGGCGACGCAGAGCTGCAACCCCTCCGGCACCGTCACCGTCACCGGGAACTGGTGGGTGGACTGCCCGAGCGGACTCTCGATCGGCAACGGGACCACGGTCACCTTCTCCGGAGGCAACGTGGTGATGGACCAGGCGCTCTCGATGACCGGCGGCGCGCTGAACTTCAACTCAACGAACACCACCCCCAACCTGCCCGTCTCGTGCACGCCACCGCTGGTCACCACGCCGTGCACGACCTCGTCGAGCGCCACCGCCGCGTGGGTCTACCAGCGCGCCGGTGAGTGGAGGGTGACCGGCGGCGTGCTCAACGTGAACCGCGCCGCGGTGATCATGGCGAACGGCTACCTCCAGGTGGCGGGTGGCGCCCCACCGAGGTGGCTGGCGCCGACCGAGGGGCCGTTCTCGGGGCTCGCCTACTGGTCGGAGCTGTCGAGCAACAAGTTCTCCATGGCCGGGGGTGCCGGCGTGATGCTCTCGGGGGTGTTCTTCACCCCCAACGCCGACCCGTTCTCGCTCACCGGCGGCGGCACCTGGGGCCAGCAGTCGGCGCAGTTCATCTCCTACCGTCTGGCGGTGAGCGGCGGCGGGACGGCCACGCTGGTCCCCGACGAACGACTGGTCGGCCGGGTCGTCGAGAAGCCCGGCCTGCTGATCCGCTGATTCCGGCAGCTCAGACCGGCAGGCGTTCGAGTCGCTGCGAGCCGCTGGCGGCCGTGAACCGGATCAGCACGTCCGTCGGCGAGGTCGGCTGGCGGATCGTGCGGGGCGAACGCGCCTCGGCGGTGACCGCCCCCGGGGTGAACTCGGCGAGCACGTAGCCGTGCCGGTCGGACTCGAACCATCGCAGGTGGTTGGAGTTCGACAGCGACAGGAACGGGAACGTCGACTCGTCGCCCGGGTACCCGTTCTCGTCGGCGTTGTTCGACGTGACCGACCCGGTGCCGAACTCGAGCACCCGGGGCGTGGAGCCCACCAGGTCCACGTCGGAGCTCACCTCGGCCGCGGAGAAGAAGTGGCTGTCACCGGAGAACAGCACGGTGTCCCGGGTGTCGGCGACGTCGAGCGCGTCCAGGATGTGGTGTCGTTCGCCGATGTAGCCGTCCCACTGGGTGGTGTTGAAGTAGACGCCCGAGCCCCGCGGCTGTCCGGGGAGCCGACCGACCGACCGCCACGGCCAGAACATCAACTGGCTCCCCACGACCTTCCACCGGGCGCTCGAGGTGGTGAGCCCGTCGACCAGCCAGTCGCGCTGGTCGATGCCCAGCATGGTGCGGGACGGGTCGAGCATCCCGGGCTGCTCGGCCGTCGACGTGCCGAGCGGGGTGGCGTCGGGCAGCGTCGGGCTGCGGAACGACCGCTGGTCGGTGACGAACACCTCGGCCAGGTCACCCCAGCGCAACGAACGGTCGATCCGACCCGGCAGTCGGCGTCGGACCGGCAGGTGCTCGTCGAACGCCGCCAGTGCGCCGGCGGTCTGCGGATCCCCCGGCTGGGCCAGACCGTCGTGGTTGTCGAAGACGTGCACCACCGGGTACGCCGCGTGCATGGCCTGCAGCCCCGGGTCCGACCGGTACATGCGGTACTTGGAGCGGAACTGCTCGAGCGTGACCGCCTGCTGGATCGGATCCTCGCGGCCCGGCACGTAGACCCGGTCGGCGTAGCCGGTCTCGTAGACGTAGTCACCCAGGCTCAGGACCAGGTCGACGTCGGTGTCGGGGTCGTCGGCGAGCGAGGCCAGGTCGGCGTGGGCGGTGAAGAACCCGTGGGTGAACCGCTGGCAGGAGAACGCCGCCACCCGGAATCGGTCGACCGCGCCCACGGGCGCCGTTCGGGTCCGGCCGAGCGGGCTGGTCTGGGCGTCGTAGCGGAACCGGTACCAGTAGGTCGTGCCGGGCTCCAGACCGGTGGCCTCGACGGTGACGCAGTGGTCGCGCAGACCCGTGGCCAGCGCCGTGCCCGACCAGACGACGTCGGCGAACGACGGCGTGGTGGCCAGCTCCACGGCGACGGGCACGCCCGTACCGCCGTCTCGTTCGGGGTGGACGCGGGTCCACAGCAGGACCGACACCGGTGTCGGGTCGCCCGAGCCGACGCCGGACGGGAACGGCCCGACACCCTCGAAGGCCACACCGGTCTGCGGTGGGTAGCTCGGCGACGGCGGCGTGCAGGCGCCGAGGAGCAGGCCACCGGCGCCGGCGGCCGACGCCGTCAGGAACGCCCGTCGATCCACCGCCCGCCTCCCGTGCTCGCCCGGCGCACCGCGCTGGTGCACCACGCCCAAGGTACCGAGCGTCCACGCCGCCGACCAGCGACGGGGGTGAACTCGTGGTGAACGATCCGGCTCAGCCGGCCTGGCCGAGCAGGGCCTCCATGCGGGTGATCTCGGCCTGCTGGGCG
>CAIQNH010000170.1 GCA_903873135.1 uncultured Actinomycetes bacterium | reverse complement strand
CCGTGCCGGGACGCACGAAGTCGTCGAGCTCGCGGACGACCCGAGGTCCGATCTCGGACCAGCCGATGATCATCACCCGGCCGGCGCCGATCAGCGCTGCGTCGTGGTCGGGTCCCGGGTCGTCGCTCGTCGATTCCGATGCAGGCAGCCCGCTGAAGGTGAACGTCGAGTCGTCGAGCGCCACGGCGACCACCTCGTCGTCGGCTCCCAGGACGGTGCGCGGCGACGGGTTGAGCTCGACCAGCCCGTCGGCGTGCAGCAGCCCGATCACCGAGCACTCCTCGAACGACAGCTGGGCCTCGGCGTAGGTGTGGCCGGCGAGCTGCGGGAAGGCGGCGAAGTAGATCTCGTTGCGGTCGAAGCTCAACAGCTCGCGGAACACCGCGGCCAGCCCCCGCTGGCGACACGCCTGGGCGGTGAGTTCCGACACGACGAGGTCGGAGTCGACGGTCAGCACCCGGGGGCCGAACAGGGCCCGGATCGACTCGGACGCGTCCTCGGAGTTCACCTCGGCCACCACGTGGGCGTTGGAGAACTCGGGGTCGATCGTCCGCACGGCGAGCAGGGTCTTGACCACCGATGCGTCGGACTCCCCGGTCACGATGATCGACCGGGCGGCACCCAGGTTGACCATCTCCAGGTCGGCCGGCAGGTTCGGGTTGCCGCTCCGGCACACGATCCGGGTGGAGCGGTCGTCGGTGATCTCCTCCCGCAGGCGGTCCTCCATCTCGGTCTTGTCGGCGTCGGCGAGCACCACCACCGCCGTTCGCTGCCGGCTCTCGTTGGCGAGCACCAGTTCACGGACGATGACCGGGACGCGCTCGGACCACCCCAGGATCAGGGTGTGGCCGGACTCGATGACGGTGCTGCGACCCTTGCGCAGGTTGGCGACCTTCTGGTCGACCAGGTTGGCGATCAGGCCGATCAGGCTGCCGGCCAGGAAGATGCCGATGACCGTGACGGTGAGACCCAGGAATCGCGAGGACCACTCGGAGTCCTCGGCGAAGGTGCCGGGGTCGATGACGCGCAGCAGCGACTGCCACATGGACTCGACGAACCCGAGCCCCTCCTCGCGGTCGTCCACCCCGACGAAGCTGAACAGGTTGTCGATGGTGGCGGCGACGACGATGACGGCGAGCGTCAGGAGCACCAACCAGCCGATGACGACGGCCGGTCCCCGGGAGAGACCCGAGTCGAACCAGTAGCGCAGGCGTGCCCGCAGGCCGCGGCGGGGAACGGGGTGGTCGTCGGGAGACACGCCTGATGATCCCACCCGGTCGGACGGGTGCGCCAGATGCGCTGGGAGTGCTCCGGGTCAGCCGATGCCGGACACGACCACCGGTAGTCCGGAGTCGCTGAACGACCCGTTGCCGAGCTGGCCGGATGCTCCACGACCCCAGCACACCACCTGTCCGTTCGCCAGTGTGGAGCAGGTGAATTGAATGTCGGCTGCGACCCGGGTGGTGACCGTGAGCGGCGAGCCACCGGCGACGCTCTGGACGGTGATCGGGGTGGAACTGCTGGTGGTGGTGCCGTTGCCGAGCTGGCCGTTGACGTTGTTGCCCCAGCAGCGGGCCTGGCCGGTGGTGAGCCGTGCGCAGGTGTGGAAGTCGCCGGCGGTGAGTTGGACGATGCCGGTGAGGGCGCCACCGCCGCCGACCTGTTGGACGACCACGGGGGTGCTGCTGGCGGTGGTGGTGGCGTTGCCGTGCTGACCGAAGCCGTTGTTGCCCCAGCAGCGGGCCTCTCCGGTGGTGAGGAGCGCGCAGGTGTGGTCCCCGCCGGCGGTGAGTTGGACGATGCCGGTGAGGGCGCCACCGCCGCCGACCTGTTGGACGACCACGGGGGTGCTGCTGTTGGTGG
>CAIQNH010000169.1 GCA_903873135.1 uncultured Actinomycetes bacterium | reverse complement strand
GCGGCGGCGACCACCTCCCGGGCCCGACCGAGGATGGCGACACCGGACGCACGGAGGGGATGGCCGTGGTCGATCGAGTCGCAGCGACACCCGGGGAACCCGCAGTGTGGGCGGATCGACACCGTCCAGGGGCCGACGGCGACCACATCGACGGGGTGACGGGTCCTCGCCAGCGTGATCCGGAGGGCCACGACCGACCGGGGACCGACCCGGTGCACGAGCTCCGGTCCCGGCAGGGTGTGGGTCTCCAGACGCTCCCGCCGGCCCCCGCCGCCGGGGTCGGTGACCCAGAGGTAGGAGATCTGGGAATCCGGTTCGAGTCGATTCGCGAGCGAACTCACGACCTGCTTCGGGATGACGGCCACGCTGCTGCCCCCTCGTTCGACGCCTCGTTGCGTTCGACTCCGAGTGTGCGCGCACTTCGCGACGCTGTGCTCGTCGGAACGGGTGTTTTTCGAATGTTTTCCCACCGACCTGACCGACGACCGACCGTGTCGCCACTCCGCGCAGGCACGCACCACGCGCGGTGGCAGAACCGGAGCGCGATCGGGTTCCCTCACGTCGGCCAGCGCGACCCACCCGACGGCCGGGGAACCGGGACGGCTAGGTTCACGACCGTGACGACGCCGACCAGCCTCCGAGCCGCGGCCGCCGCACTGCTCCTCAGCGTCACGGCAGCGGGGTGCAGCCCACCCCCGCCGGCACCGACTCGGCTGGCCGTCTCGACCCTCCTGACGGTCTGCGGTGGCGTGATCCCGCCTCCGGGTCAGCCCTGGTGCCGCACCAGCCCCACGAGCCGTGAGGTCGAGGTCCGCTCGGGCCGGGACGTCGTCGCCACCGGGACCACCGATGCCTCGGGCCGGCTCGTGCTCGGCGTGCCTCCGGGCCGTCTGACGGTGTCGGTGCCCGACGCCAACCCCTACGAGGAGTGCGACACCGTCACGGTGTCCGCTGTGGCCGAGGCCACGACGGCGGTCACGCAGACGTGCACGATCCTGGCTCCGTGAGCCCGTTCCCGGGCGGTCTGGTTCACAGCGGACGACCTGATCGGATGGGGTCTCGGTGACGGTGGACGGTCCCGACGGCGACGGCCCGGTCGGCGACGAGTCCGGGGACGGCGCCTTCCTGGCCCAGTTCCGACCGACCTACTTCACGGCCAGCATGACCCTCGGCGCCACTGCTGTCGGGGCCGAACAGCTCGGGTTGCACGTGCTGGCCCTGGTGCTGCTGGCACTGGCCGGACTCGCCCTGACGGCGACCGCCGTCCTCGTCGCACTCCGGGTGATCCGACACCCGGCAGCCGTCGTCGACGACCTCACCCACCACGCCACGGCGTTCACCGTCCTGACGACCGTGGCAGCGTTCAACATCGTCGGCGGTGCCACGGTGTCGATCACCGGTTGGACCGGCCTGGGGTGGGCGTGCTGGGCGATCGGCCTGCTGCTGTGGCCACCGCTGCTGTACGCCTCGCTGTTCAGCACGATCATCGCCTCTCCCAAGCCCGACCTCGCCCACGGCATCAACGGCACCTGGTTCCTCACCACGGTGTCGACCCAGACGATGGTGGCCACCACGGCGCTCCTCCTCACGAGGACCGGGGCCAACCAGGGGCTGGAGCTCCTGGCACTCGGCGGGTTCGGGCTCGGGGTCGTCCTCTACCTGATCGTCATGACCCTGCTGTTCCTCCGGTGGGTGTTCGTCGAGTCACCGCCCGACGAGGACGACCCGCCGTCGTGGATCGCCGCCGGGGCCATGGCCACGACGGCGCTGGCCGGGGCGAGACTCATGGCGCTCGACGGCACCTACCCGTTGCTCACGCGCGTCACCCCGTTCATCGAGGGGCTCGCGCTGGTCGGCTGGTCCATGGCGACGTTCTGGCTACCGCTCATGGTCGCCGTGCAGGTGTGGCGTCACGGCGTCCACCGGCTCCCGTGGCGGTTCTCGCCGTCGATGTGGTCGATGGTCTACCCCGTGGCCGTCTACGGAATCGCCACCTACGCGCTCGCGAACGTCACGGGGCTCGACGTGCTCGATCCGCTCCCGCCGATCTTCCTGTTCCTCGCGCTCGTCGGCACCGTGCTGGTGGGCCAGGGGATGTTCCGCTCGCTCGCTCGGCCGACCGACTCCAGCGGTTGAGCCGGTCGGACCGCACGTCGAGCAGTCCGGTCACCGGAACTCGAGGCCCTCGTAGTCGCCGGACCTGCGCCAGCGGTCGATGTAGGAGAAGAACGCCACCGGCCCCGCCGGGTAGCCGGCCACGTTGAGCAGCGCCTCCCGGCCGAGCGGCTGGCCCTCGTTGTTGTAGTAGCCGGGCGTGCACTCGGCGTTCCCCATGAACGATCCGGGATTGCGCTCGATGCCCTCGACCCACTCGCGCTCCGCCTCCTGGGTGACCTCGACCTCCTCGGCGCCGATCTCGAGGGCGTGCGCGACCACGAGCGCGACCGTGGTCGCGGACTCCACCAGGTTGTGCGTCACGTTGGAGATGAGGTTCGCGCCCTGGGCCATCCCGACGACGAACAGGTTGGGGAACCCGTGGACGTGGATCCCGTGGAGGCTCTGCATGCCGCCCGACCAGCGCTCGGTGAGGGTGACGCCGTCACGCCCGAGCGTCTCGTAGCCGGCCCGGCGGGCGTACTCGGTCCCGACCTCGAACCCGGATGCGAACACCAGACAGTCGAGGTCGTAGTGGACGCCGCCGACCCAGACGCCGGTGGCGTCGATCCGCTCCACGCCGCGTCCGTCCGTGTCGACCAGGTGCACGTTCGGTCGGTTGTAGGCGTCCAGGGACTCGTCGTGGAAGCACGGCCGCTTGCACAGCTGCCGGTACCACGGCTTGAGCGCCTCGGCGGTCGCCGGGTCCGACACGATCTCGTCCACCCGGGCCCGGATCTCCTCCATCTTCTCGTCGTCGCTGTCGGCGAAGGCCTTGGCGATCGTCTCGGGCGTGAACTCCCCGCCGGCGGTCACCTCGGCCACGACCCGGTCACGGATCCGTTGCGCGATGTCGGTCCAGCCGTCCTCGACCAGGTCGACCTCCGCGAACTGGCCGGTCTGGAGCGTCGCGAAGTTGACCAACCACTCCCGTTGCCAACCCGGACCCAGCTCGAACTCCTCAGGGTCGAGCGGGCGGTTGGCCCGGACGTCGATGGAGCTCGGGGTGCGCTGGAACACGAGGAGCTCGCCGGCGTCGCGGGCGAGCATCGGGATGCACTGGACCGCCGTCGCCCCCGTGCCGATGATCCCGACCCGCCGGTCGGCCAGTCGCTCCATGGGGGAGCCGTCCGGTCCGCCTCCGGTGTAGTCGTAGTCCCACCGACTGGTGTGGAAGGTGTGGCCCTCGAACTCGTCGATCCCGGGAATCCCGGGGAGCTTCGGACGGTTCAGCGGCCCCGTGCCCATGGCCACGAACCTGGCGTGCAGCTCGTCGCCACGGTCGGTCGAGACGACCCAACGGTGGTGGCCATCATCCCAACGCAGATCCGTGACCCGGGTCGAGAACAGCGCCCGGTCGAGCAGGCCGAAGTGTTCGGCGATGCGTTCGGCGTGTCCGTGGATCTCCGGGGCCGCCGTGTACTTCATGGTCGGCAGGTAGCCGGTCTCCTCGAGCAGCGGCAGGTACACCATGGCTGCGGTGTCGCACATCGCGCCCGGGTAGCGGTTCCAGTACCAGGTGCCACCCACACCGCCGGCGGAGTCGACGAGTCGGACGTCGGTGACGCCGGACTGGGCCAACCTGGCCCCGGTGGCGAGTCCGGCGAACCCTGCGCCGATGATCACCACGTCGAGTTCCTCGCGGACCGGGGCCCGCTCGCTGGGTTCGCTCCACGGGTCCTCGAGCAGGTCGGCGAACCGCCCGGTCGGCTGCAGGTACTGGGCGTTCCCGTCGGGCCGGAGCCGCTTGTCCCGCTCGGCCCGGTACCGGGCGTGGATCGCGTCTCGCTGCTCGTCGGTCAACGCCTGGTCAGCCATGGCCTCAGGCTAGGCGCTCCGTCGAGCTCGTCGACCGTGCGGGCGACTCCCCGCCCGGTGCTCGCTCTGGTGCCGGAGTGACCTCCGGGATCAGCGGTGTCCCGTAGTCTCCCCCGGGTGCGGATCACCTTCCTCGGACACGTCGGGATGTTCGTGGAGACCCGCCACGGCTCGGTGCTGTGCGACCCGTGGTTCACCCCCGCCTACTTCGGGTCGTGGTTTCCCTTTCCTCGCAACGACCGGCTCGACGTCACGCCGTTCGAACACCCCGACTTCCTCTACATCTCACACCTGCACCGGGACCACTTCGACCCGGCGTGGCTCGGCGAGCACGTCGACCGGACGGCACGGGTGCTGCTCCCCGACTTCAAGGTGCCCTACCTGGAACAGGAGCTCCGCTCGCTCGGCTTCACCGACTTCGTCAGGTGTCTCGACGGCGAGGTGGTCGACGTGGACGGCCTCGAGGTGGCGATCCTCCCGCAGAACGACCCGGCGGACGGACCGCTGGGTGACAGCGCCATCGTGATCGGTGACGGCGAGACCCGGATCCTCAACCAGAACGACGCCCGGCCCGGCAGCGCCGAGGCGATCGCCGAACTCGGACCGTTCGACGGACAGTTCGTCCAGTTCTCCGGGGCGATCTGGTACCCCGTCGCGTACTCGTTCCCGCCCGAGGAACTGGACCGACTCGGCCGGGAGAAGCGTCGCAACCAGATGGAGCGGGCCCTGAAGTACGTGGAGTGGGCGTCGGCCGACGCCGTGTTCCCGTGCGCCGGTCCGCCGGCCTTCCTCGACCCGGACCTGTTCGCCCTCAACGACGTGACGGGAGAACCGGCCAACATCTTCCCGGACCAGACCGTGTTCCTCGACCTGCTCGAACAGCACGGCATCGACACCGGGCACCTGATCGTGCCGGGGTCGGTGATCGAACTCCTCCCCGGATCGTGCACGGTCACTCACCCCGACGAGCTGTCCGCCTCCGAGCCGTTCGTGGACAAGGTCGGCTACCTGCAGCGCTACGCCGGTGACTGGTCCGACTGGATGGACGCCGAGCGTGCAGGTTGGTCCGACCAGCCGATCGACCTGGTGGCTGCGCTGGCCGAGTGGTTCGAGCCCCTCCTGGAGCAGGGCCCCCTCACGTGCGCCGGGGTCGGCGGCGTGGTGGTGCTCGACTTCGGCGGGAGTGATCCGGGGACCGGATCGGTGGCCATCGACTTCGTCGAGCGTGAGGTCCGGGAGTGGCACGGCGAGGAATCGGTGTACCGGGTCGAGGTGGACCGCCGCTTGGTCGAGGCCTGCGTCCGTGACCACCTCGAGGACTGGGTCAACGCCCTGTTCCTGTCAGCCAGGTTCACCGCGCACCGGACCGGCGGCTTCAACGAGTACGTCATGACGTTCTTCAAGAGCCTGTCTCCAACCCGTATGGCGTTCGTCGAGCAGATCTACGCGCAGGCGAGCGGAGAGCCCGACGAGTGGTTCGAGCGTGATGGTTGGCGCATCCAGCGCTACTGCCCCCACCGGCAGGGTGACCTGGTGGTCTGCGGCGAGATCGAGCACGGCCAGATCACCTGCATGCTCCACCACTGGACCTTCGATCTGGAGTCCGGCGAGTGCGTCGCCGGCAACCAGCGCGGTCAGGACGTCCGGCTCGCTGCCGAGCGCCTCACCGACTGAGACTGCGTCCTTTCAGGCCCAGGTCGACCGGCGCTCGTCCTCGTCGAACAGGATGTACGCGAGCGTGCCGAACACGGCAGCGAACACCGCGAGCGCAGCGAGTTCCACCGTCACCTCGCTCAGGCCTGCACCGCCGAGGATGACCGCTTCGAAGGCCCGCACCGACCAGTAGGTGGGAACCAGCGGAGCGATCGACTGCGCCCACGACGGAAGTGTCTCGAACGGAGTCAGTGCGCCCCCGAGCCCAGCCATGACCAACGCCCCGAGGTATGTCATTGCATTGAGCTCAGCCTGATTGCGACACAGAGTGCATGCGAGTGCTCCAAACACGACTGTGACCAATCCGAGCAAGGCCACAACTGTCGCGAATGTTGCGAGCGGTCCACGCATGCGCCAGTCGAAGATCAACCGAGCCGAGCCCATGACTGACACGAACAGGACTAGGTATGCCACAAGGGCCACGCTGAGCTTCGCGAGCATGATCTGGCCGGTCCTGACCCCGATACACCTCATCCGAGCCCACGTCCCCCAAGCATGTTCGCCGAGAAACAGATGACCAGTGACCGAAAGCGACATGAGACAGAACATCGTGGCGAGTCCTGGGGCTGCTAGGTCGACTCCTTGGACCAGACCATCAGGGTCCTTCAGTCGGACCACGGCCGAGAACCCTCCTTCGACGAAGGCCAAGGCCAGAAGGGGCATCGAGAAGCAGAGCGACAGCGGAATCCACAGCGCTCGAAGAAGAGAGAACTCGTGACGGATGAGCACCCAGGTCGTCATGACGAGCCAACTCCAGCTCGGGGAGCAGCGCTGGAACCAAACATCCGCACAGCTCGCCTGTACGCCACATCGAGACTCGGCTCTCGAATCGAGGCGCTCAGGAGGGCACGACGAGTCATGGAATCGAGCCGGTTGATCACCTCGGTGACCGGGATCCCCGGAGCATCGACCCGAGCAACAACATTGAATAGGCCTTCGGAAGTCCAGGTCGCAGACTCCAGTGAATCCGTGAGATGGCGTGGCACCCCGTACTCGTCGTCACTGAACACGAGACTCACGAGCGGGGGAGCAAAGGCGTCGACGAGGTCGCTGACCGAACCTTCCGCAATCAACTTGCCGTGATCCAAGATGAGGACCCGAGCATTGAGTTCCTCAACCTCCGGGAGCTGGTGGGTGGAGTAGAGGATTGCCGCTCCGGAGTCACTCAGGCTTCGAATAACACTCAGCAACCGCGTTGCCGATGGTTGGTCAAGTCCCACTGAAGGTTCATCAAGCAGGAGCAATGACGGGTTGTGCATGATCGCAACGCCGGTGTGCAGTCGCTTCCGTTGCCCGCCAGAGAGCCTTCCGGCAGCCCGACGCATTACCGCTTGCAGCTCAAGACTCTCTGCAACCTGGTTCAGCCGCCCAGCAAGTACGCGCCCCTTAAGACCTCCGAGTCGACCAAAGAACTCGAGATTCTGACGCACGGTAAGCGATGGGTACACGGCGTCGTGCTGCGAGGCGAACCCAACGAATCGGCGGTGACCACAATCCGGCTCGCGATGCACAGCTCCCCCGAACCTGACTTCACCCTCGTCAGGCGGAACGTGACCTGTTGCGACCGACAGGAGAGTGCTCTTCCCTGCGCCGTTGCTCCCCAAGAGCGCAACGATCTCAGAGCTAGTGACCTCAAGCGAGACTTTGGAGAGCGCTCTCGTGATGCTGCGCCCTGATCTGTATGAGTACGACACACCTCTGAACGCAAGGTGCGGTGTCGGGAATTCGAGGGACCCTGACGAGCAGCTCATCTGACTCCACCCCGTTCACGGGATGAGGCAGCAACTCCACGGACAGCTCCAAAAATATTCCTGAGGTTTCGTGACAACTCATGGATGCTCGGATTCATGACCACAAGACACGCATCGCCTAGCTCTGCTGAAACGTGCTCCCGAAAGTAGCGATCCACGTCGACCTTCCCAGATGGTCTGACTTCGCCAGACCGCGGGAGGGTTCGGCCCTTGAGGACTGCTGCAGTCGAGAGGATGCCACCGCTCCCGTAAATCTCTGAGGCGGCGACCTCAGCTACGTCTGACAGAGGGCTGGATCGCAGACTCGTGCCATCCGCGCTGAGCACAGGGAAAAAGCTCTCAGCCAATTGCGCACGACTCCGCCAACCATGGAACGCAACCGGGCTAACCATGTCTGCTACGAGAAAAGTTCTAAGACCGGGGGCGGCCAACACCTCCCTTAGGAACATCCGCGCATTCAATCCGAACCCAACACCACATCCTTGGAATCGCCGACGGACGTAGGCCGCCTGCAGTTGGACTAAGTGGAACCTTCCGGCTCGTTTGCGGCTAGCCCACATGAACCCCACAAGGAGACCGGCTGAGTAAGCCAGATAACAGGAAGCCCGATCGAACTCCGACCGCCGGCTCGGCCACGAGCGTCGAATCCACTCCACGTCGTTAGAGCCCACTCCAGCTGAGTCCGAAGCAACGTCAAGCATGGACCCATACAGCTCGTCGGCTTGGACGGCTGGCAGACTCCCAACCTGAACCCTCCGAAAGCTCACAGGCGTCTGCCCGGTAGCCAACGCGCCGATGCCGGGTCGCCCCAGAGCCCTCAAACTCAATGTTCCGCCACTCCTAGATCGCTGTGCCCAAGACATCCTCCGCAACGCGGACTGCACCTGGGGCCGACCGACGGAGTCCGTCACGTCCGAATGGACCCAACCTTCGCAGCCCGGCCCGGAGCGGTTCGCGCGCGGACGAATCAAGGAGGCCCTCAAGGGAACCGACATCATCCTCGCCAATGAGGAGGATGAGATCTGGAGCGTTCGCAAGAACAACGTCGCGCGTCTCGTCAGATCCTCTAAGTAACGAGAAAAGCCAGGTCTCCTGACTCGTCACCAACTGCTCAACGATTGGTCTGGCGCTGATGAGTAGTAACTCGACCAGTCGAGGGGTCATCAACTCAAACGAGCGTGGGTCCGCGAAGAACTTTGACATGAATAGTTCATCTGTCAGGCCTGAGCGGACTGCCGAGTACATGCGCGCTCGAGCCTCTGCGACGACCGGCGCAGCAGGACCGCATCGAGCGCCTAGCCCCTCGAGCGCATCTCGAAGCGTCTGGGCGGTAGAGCGGACACCGACCGGGTAGGCAGCAGAACCAGCCGATGAGAGCCAGGCTCCGAGCTCAGACCTATCGCCGTCAAGGGCGTGGACGGCTTCAACAACTGCCAGATCCGTCAACTGTTGCTTGGTCGGCGACTCAGGTAGTCCGGCGACTTCCATCCAAGAATCCATGAGAGGCAAAGTCACATCTGCCCACTGCTCTGGATGGCGGACAAGCAAGCGATCAACTACGTCAACCGGAGAGGTTGACCGCTCTATGTCGGAGCTCACCTGGGTGAACAGTTCCGTTCGCCGCAGGTCGTATTCGGCCAGAGTTGCACACCCGTCCGGGGGTGGTAGGCGGTCATCGGATTGCGTTCCAACTGCGACCAGAACTGAACCAGTGAGAGCGAGGATCAGACTGATGCCGATCCAGAGACCTAGACCCAGTGAGCGGCGACCTACTTCAAAGGCCGTGACATGGGATTGAGGCCGACCTCCACCTGTCAGCGCAAGACTGAGTTCAGCGGCGCTCGGCCGTTCCTCCGGCTCCAGATCGAGGCACCGGTCCAGGATGTTGCCCAACTCGGCTGGTAGGTCCGGAACCCAGTCGGTGAAGCGGATCCGCTCGCTCTGAATCCGCGCGGCCATGGCGGCCACCGGCACGCCCTCCCCGAACG
>CAIQNH010000168.1 GCA_903873135.1 uncultured Actinomycetes bacterium | reverse complement strand
GGTTCGACGCTGCGCTCGCTGCTGGCCTGCACCGTCAGTTCGTGCAGATGATCGCGTCGGTGGCGGCGATGTTGACGGTGATGCTGACCCTGGCCGTCACGGTCAACCAACTGCTCGGCGGCTGAGTCGTTAGGGTCGGAGACCGTGACTACCTACATGATCACCGGGGTGACCGGACAGGTCGCCGAGTCCGTCGCCGTCGCACTGGCCTCCGAGCACGACGTCATCGGTGTCGCCCGGTTCGGTGACGCCGCCGCCCGGGCCCGCCTGGAGGACGCTGGGGTGACGTGCGTGCCCGCCGACCTGGTCGGTGCGGACTTCACCGGGGTGCCGACGGGCGTGGACGTGCTGGCCAACTTCGCCGTGGTCAAGACCCAGAAGTGGGACCTGGACCTGCGGGCCAACGCCGAGGGGATCGGGCTCCTCGTCGACCACGTGCGGCCTCGTCGGATCTTCCACTGCTCCTCGACCGGTGTCTACGACCCGGCAGGCGCACGGGTGCTCGACGAGACCGCGCCGTTGGGCGACAACCACCGCTCGATCATGCCGACCTACTCCATCTCCAAGATCGCGTCGGAGGAGGTGGTCCGCACCGTCTGCCGGATGCTCGACATCCCCACCACGATCGCCCGCCTCAACGTCCCCTACGGCGTCGGACCCGACGGCGAGGCCCGCGGGTGGCCGTCGTTCCACCTGGCGATGATGCAGTCGGGCATGTCGATCCCCGTCAACCCGGACCGGCCGAACCTGTTCAACCCGATCGACCTGTCCGACATCGCCCGCACCGTCCCGGCGCTCACCGACGCCGCCACCACCCCGGCGACGATCGTCAACTGGGCCGGCGTGGAGCAGGTGGGGCTCGAGGAGTGGTGCGAGTTCCTGGCCGACCTGTGCGGCTACCAGGTCAGCTTCGAGGAGACGACCTCCACCATCGGTGGCGTCACCGTCGACACGTCCCGCATGGTCGAGCTGTGCGGGCCCACGCAGGTGGCGTGGCGTGACGGCTTCACCGCCGTGGCCCGTGCCTGGCAGGCCGGGCCCGGCGCTGTCGACGCCTGAGCCCGACCGTCACGGCGGGCCGACCGGCGCGGCCACCGGGGGAGCCTCCCGGGGTCGGGGCCGCCGGCCCCGGTACGCTCGGGGGGTGACCGACGACGCACAGACCTCCGGAGCTGGTGACACCCGACGGGGCATCTGGCCCGCAGTGGGCGTGGTCGTGGTGGCCCTCGCGCTGATCGGGGCCCTGTTGTGGGTCGGCCACCGGGGCGACCGGGAGCTGGTCGCCGCCTACACGCTCGTGGCCCCGACCGACGTCGCCGAGTCCGGTGTCGTCGCCCGGGCGGTGCTGAACGCCGGTGCCGAGTGCCCGACCGTGGACGCCGTGGGTCCAGCCGGTGACCAGCAGGTCGCCATGACGGTCCGGGCACCGGCGCCGACCGCGGCACCCGTGTTCGACGACATCACCGTCTGCACCGCGGTGCTGCCCGTCGGGCTCACCGAGGCGACGGTCGACGGCCGGACCATCCCCGCGGCCATGCCCGAGCAGGTCGACGAGCTGGCGATCTTCGCCGACAGCGGCTGTCGGGTCGACGACAAGCGGATCCAGGACTGCAACGACCCCGACGGCTGGCCGCTCGCCCAGATCGCCAGCAACATCGCCGCCGCCCAGCCCGACCTGATCCTGGACCCGGGCGACTACTACTACCGGGAGATGGCGTGCCCCGCCGACAAGGAGGACCTGTGCGGCGGGACGGTGGCGCCGGTCCCGGGGTTCCCGTTCGACGAGTCCGACGCCGGGTGGCTGCAGGACGCGATCGAACCGATGCAGGCGATGTTCCCGGTGGCGCCCATGGCGATGCTGCGCGGCAACCACGAGGACTGCGGTCGGGCCGGCAACGGGTTCTTCCTGTTCTTCGACCCGCGGCCCGGCACCGAGGGCACCTGCGCCCCGGTCGAACGCGACGGCGAGCTCGTGCGCGCCGAACCGCAGACCACGCCGTCGTGGTCGTTCGACCTGCCCCTGCGTGACGACCGGACGCTGCGCCTCGCCATGGTCGACAGCGCGTACGGCTCCGACAAGGAGCTGACCCCGTGGGTCGACCGCCAGCGCGTCTCCTACCAGGAGGCCGACGCGCTCACCACGCCCGAGCCGGGGGTGGAGTCGTGGCTGGTGACGCACCGGCCGCTGTTCGCCCTGATCAGCGGCAACCAGGTGCCCGAGGACGACCCGCTGGCCGAGCCGTGGAGCTCCGACGGGCAGATGGTCGCCGCCTACGGGCTGCTCGGGAACTACCAGATGATCCTGGCGAGCCACAACCACTACGTGCAGTCGGTGCAGATCCCCGGCCAGCCCGGTGCGCTCATCATGGGCAACGGCGGTGCGCTGCTCGACCCGTCCGAGCCCTACAGCATCCCGCCGACCGGGCCGCTGGCCTTCGCCGACGGCACCCCGATGGTTCCCGGCCTGGAGCCGTACCCGACGGCGACGCACATGTGGACCCGGGCGCAGTACGGGTACGCGCTCGCCAGCCCGGGTGACGCCCCGGGCAGCTGGACGATCCAGCAGTACGAGTT
>CAIQNH010000167.1 GCA_903873135.1 uncultured Actinomycetes bacterium | reverse complement strand
TCCTCACCCGGTCCGAGCACGCGGCCGCCATCGACAAGGCGGTGTTCCCCGGACTGCAGGGCGGTCCGCTCGAGCACGTCGTCGCCGGCAAGGCCGTCGCCTTCCGGGAGGCGGCCACTCCGGAGTTCCGCGACTACGCGCACCAGATCGTGGCGAACGCCCGGGCCCTCGCCGACGCGCTGTCGGCCGAGGGGTGCCGACTCGTCTCCGGCGGGACCGACAACCACCTCGTCCTGCTCGACCTCCGCAGCGTCGGGGACGACCTGACCGGCAAGGACGCCCAGGTCGCGCTCGACGCCGCCGGCATCACGCTCAACAAGAACACCGTGCCCGACGACCCGAGGTCGCCGTTCGTCACGTCGGGCCTGCGGATGGGCACGCCGAGCGTCACCACCCAGGGGATGCAGGAACCCGAGATGGCCGAGATCGCCGAGCTCACCATGCGGGTGCTGCGCTCGCCCTCGGACGAGGCGGTGCTCGACGAGGTGCGGACACGGGTCCGCACCCTGTGCGAGAAGTTCCCCGTCTACTGACGACCGGTCCACCGCTCGCGCCGCCCACCCCACCCCGGGGTCGGTGGTGGCGGGCACTAGCCTCCGGGCCGTGCAGGCCTACCTCGTGGTGCTCGCGGTCGCGTCGCTCGTCACGGCGGCCAGCGTCCCCGGCCTGCGGGTCCTGTCGGTCCGTGTGGGCGCCATGGCGGAACCCGGCGAACGAACGGTCCACGAGGAGCCCACGCCCGTCCTCGGGGGCACCGCCCTCTACCTCGGCCTCCTCGCCGGCGTGGGTGTGGCGTGGTTCCTGCCCGAGCTCGACGGGTTGTTCGACTCCTCGGGGAACATCGTCGGGGTCCTGGCCGCCGCCACCGTCATGTGGTTCATCGGCCTGGTGGACGACCTGCGCGACGTCTCGGCCCCCGCCAAGGTCGCCGGGATGGTGCTGGCCGGCTCGATCCTCACCCTCGTCGGCCTGACGATCATCTACTTCCGCGTGCCGTTCGTCGGCTTCACCGTCCTGCCCCCCGACCTGGCGGCGCTGATCTCGGTGCTCTGGGTCGTCGGGATGGCCAACGCCGTGAACCTGATCGACGGGCTCGACGGGCTCGCCGCCGGCATCGTCGCGATCGCATCCGGTGCGTTCTTCCTCTACGGCTGGCGGCTGCTCGAGGTCGGCGTCATCGACCCCTCGAACATCGGCCCGCTCGTGGCGATCGTGACCGTCGGCATCTGCGTCGGGTTCCTGCCGTTCAACTTCTCGCCGGCGTCGATCTTCATGGGCGACAGCGGTGCGCTGATGCTCGGCCTCCTGCTGGCGTCCTCGACCGTGGCCGTCGGGGGCCAGTCCGACGACCCCTTCTCGGGTCAGGCCTGGTTCTTCTTCGCGCCGCTGGTGATCCCGTTGCTGATCCTCGGTGTGCCGTTGCTCGACACGCTCCTCGCCATCGTGCGTCGGGCGAGCAGCGGGAGCGGCGTGGCCACCGCCGACAAGCGTCACCTGCACCACCGGCTCGTCGAGATGGGCCACGGACCCCGCTGGACGGTGGCGATCCTGTGGAGCTGGACGGCGCTGCTGTCGGGCCTGGTGCTGATCCCCGTCTACACGGGCCGCGGCAACGGGATCATCCCGCTCGGGATCGCCGCGCTCGCCCTGGGTCTGTTCACGCTGATCGCCCCCCGCTGGCGGGCCCGGCAGGCCGCCGTCGGTTGAGGCGCGCGCTCAGCCGATCGACACCGTCCGGGTGTCGCGGCCCGAGCGGACCACGGTGCCGGGCGTGGCGCCGGTCGAGCGGCCCTCGCGCACCACCTCCACGCCACCGACCCAGACCCGCTCCACGCCGAGTGATCCGGCGAACAGGCGGCTCGTCCCGCCGGGCAGGTCGTCGACGAGCGTCAGCAGCTCGGAGTCGACGGTCTCCGGGTCGAACAGGACGAGGTCGGCGTGGGCTCCCGGGGCCACGACGCCGCGGTCGACCAGCCCGAACAGCTCGGCCGGGACCGAGGTGAGCATCCGCACGGCGTCCTCGAGCGTCGTGAGCTGCCGGCCGCGCAGGCAGTCGGCCAGGAACCGGGTGGGGTAGTTGGCGCCCTGCATGCGGTCGAGGTGGGCGCCGGCGTCGGAGCCGCCGAGCATGACCGCCGGGTGCTGCCACGCCAGGCGCCGGAGCTCCCAGGACTCGGGGTCGTTGTCGGTGGCGCCCGGCCACAGCACGGTGCGCAGCTCGTCGGCCAGCACCACGTCGAGCAGCGTGTCGAAGACCTCGGTGCCCCGCTCGGCGGCGACGTCGCCGATCCGCCGACCGCTCAGGCCCTCGTTCTCGTCCGAGAAGGTGTCGCCGACCACGTAGCCGTCCCACCCGGTCAGTCGGGCGAACACCCCTGCGTCGGGCGAGGCGGCCCGCTCGGCCATGAACCGGCGGGTCGCCGGGTCCCGGAGGCGCTCCATCCGCTCGGGCACGGGCAGACCCAGGATCTCGCCCCAGTCCGGCATCATGTTGAGCGCGCAGTGGTTCAGGAAGCTCATGTTCATGCCCACGATGACGGGCATGGTCAGCGCCACCACCCGGGCCCCCTCGGCGGCGCAGCGGTCCATGGCGGCGAGCTGGTTGCGGTAGCGCTCGGGTGCGTGCGAGTCGACCGTGAGCACGTTCCAGTTCAGCGGCCGACCCCCCGCCCGTGAGAAGGCGATCATGAAGTCGACCTCCTCGTCGTCGAAGCCGTCGAGGCAGCCGTCGGACGCGAACTCCAGGGTGGTGCCCTCGTGCTCGGCGACCACCGAGGCGAGCTCGAGCAGCTCGTCCACGGTCGCCCGGCGGGAGGCCACGGGGACGCCGTCGCCGTCGGAGTGCGTGCGCGCCCGGGTGGTGGAGAAGCCCAGTCCGCCCGCCCGGATGGACTCGGCCAGCAGGTCCCGCATGGCGGCGAGCTGCTCCGGGGTCGCGTCGTCCGTGGTGGCGGCCGGTCCCATCACCACCCGGCGCAGGGCGCAGTGGCCGACGAGGAAACCGGCGTTGACCCCGAGCCGACCCTCGAGTCGGTCGAGGTACTCGCCGAAGCTGGACCAGTCCCACTCGATGCCCTGCTCGAGCGCGGCCAGCGGCATGCCCTCGACCTTGGCCATCATCCGCCGGACGTAGTCGCCGTCCCCCGGCAGCAGGGGAGCGAGCGTGAAGCCGCAGTTGCCCCCGACGACCGTCGTGACACCGTGCAGCGCCGAGGGCGAGGCACTCGGGTCCCAGAACAGCTGGGCGTCGTAGTGGGTGTGGGGGTCGACGAAGCCCGGAGCGAGGACCAGTCCGGTGGCGTCGAGCTCCTCGGCCTCGCCCACGATCCCACCGGGATCGGCCACCTCGACGACCCGACCGTCGGCCACGGCCACGTCGGCGAGCCGAGCCGCGGCACCGGTCCCGTCGACCAGCGTGGCGTTGCGGATGATCAGGTCCATGGTGTGTCCTCGGTCGCCGGCCCGGGGCCGGTGGAGTGCTTGACGACGATCTGACACTCTGTCAGATTCACGCCCGCGTCGACGAGTGACGACGACGGGCGCGAGCGCCACCCGCAGTGGGGCCGCCCGCCTCGGGACACCCGTCGCGTGCTAGACACCATGCACGCGGTCACCCCTCCGGTGGCTGCCGGAGACCGGGGGGAACCGGAATGCGGACCGTCAGCGGACGAATCCTGCTCGCACTCGTCGCCTCGGTGGCGCTGGTCGCCGCCGCCTGTGGAGCGTCGGGTGACGAGCCCGCAGCCGGCGGCGGGTCGGAGGAGGAGACGACGACGACGGCCGCCGAGGCCTCGACCGCCTCGTGGGGCGACCTCGACAACCTGTGCGGCCCGGGCGAGGCCACGGTCGCCCCGGGAGAGGGCACCAGCGCACCCGGCACGATCAACATCGCCGTGGCGAGCGACCGGAGCTCGGACATCCGTCCCGGCCTCAACAAGGAGCTGTGGGACGCCTCGGTGGCGTTCTCGGAGTGGTGCAACGCCGCCGGCGGCATCCAGGGTCTCCAGATCGAGCTGATCGACTCCGACGGCAAGCTCTTCGAGGTCGAGTCGGCCATGACGACCATCTGCACCGAGGCCTTCGCCATGGTCGGCGGCGCCTTCACCCAGGACCAGCTGGAGTTCAGCGGCAAGGCCGGGTCCGACTTCCACCAGTGCAACATGATCGACATCCCCGGCTTCGCGGTCTCGCCGGAGAAGGGGCTCTCCAACGGCCAGGTCCAGGCCGTCCCCAACCCGCCGACCAAGAAGTCGACCCAGTGGTTGATCGACTTCAAGACGGTCGAGCCCGAGGACTCCAAGAAGAACGTCGTGGTCTACGGCGAGCTCCCGTCGTTGGAGGTGGTCAAGACCCAGTACGACGCCGCCGTCCAGCAGGTGGGCGGGATCGAGCAGCTCCCGGCCCTCCCGTACCCGGTGGCCGGCCTGTCGGACTGGACCCCGCTCGCCCAGAAGGTGAAGGACTCGGGGGCCACGTCCATGTACTGGATCGGGGAGCCGTCCAATGCGGCCAACCTCTTCAAGGCCCTGCGCGACCAGGGCTGGGAGGGCACGATCATCAACGAGACGAACATCTACGACGACCAGGTCTTCGGCGCCGGTGACACCGCCGCCGAGGGGATCATCGTGCGGACCGCCTACCACCCGTTCGAGGAGGCCGACCAGTGGCCGGCGGTCCAGCAGTACCTCGACAACCTCGCCGAGTTCGTGCCCGGCGGCAAGGTGGCCTCGCTCGGGCTGCAGAGCACCTCGGCGTGGCTGCTGTTCGTGACCGCGGCGAACACCTGCGCCGAGAAGAACGCCAACGTGATCGACCGGACGTGCGTGATCACCGAGGCCGAGGCCGTCGAGGAGTGGACCGGCGGTGGGATGCACGCTCCGAGCGACCCGGGTCGGACCCAGCCCTCGGAGTGCGGCCTCCTGGTGGTCGCCAAGAGCGGTACGTGGGAGCGGCTCTACCCGCAGATCGGCGGCACCGACGACGACGGCGACGGGTTCCACTGCCCGGCCGACAGCGTGGCGACGGTGACCGAGGACCTGGGGGTCGAGGCGAAGATCAACCCGAAGTACCCCAACTGAGCTGAACCCGGCGACCTCGGCGCGTGGACAAGTTCCTCACCTTCACCATCGCCGGGCTGTCCTCGGCGGCGATCTACGCGATCGCCGCCTCCGGTCTGGTCGTCACCTACACGACCTCGGGGATCTTCAACTTCGCCCACGGCGCCTTCGGCATGCTGGCGGCGTTCACCTACTGGCAGGTGAACCAGGCCTGGGGCGTGCCGACGATCCCGGCGGTGATCATCGTCGTGTTCGTGGCGGCCCCACTGTTCGGTGCGGTCGTGGAGCGCGTGATCATGCGCGGCATCGAGGGGGCGTCGGAGGTCGTCAAGATCGTCGTCACCGTCAGCCTGATGGTGGCGCTCCTCGGGCTGGCCCAGGTGATCTGGCCCCCGGACGTCGCCCGGCCGGTCCCGCCGTTCTTCGAGGGTCGGTTCGTGGAGTTCGTCGGTGTGCGCGTCCCGTGGTCGCGCCTCCTGGCGCTCGTCGTCGCTGCGCTCGTGGCGGTCGGGTTGCGCCTGTTGTTCACCCGGACCCGGCTCGGCATCGCCATGCGGGCCGTCGTGGACGACCGGTCCCTGCTGCAGCTCAACGGTGGCCGTCCCGGACGGACGGCCATGCTGTCCTGGGGGCTCGGCGCGGCCCTGGCCGCGGTGTCCGGCGTGCTGTACTCCACCGAGCAGACCCTCTCGGCGGTCACCCTCACGCTGCTGGTCGTCAACACCTACGCCGTGGCGGTGGTCGGCCGCCTGCGCAGCCTCCCGGGTGCGTTCCTGGGTGCGGTGATCCTGGGTCTGGCCCAGTCCTACGTGACGGGGTACATCAACCCCGAGCTCACCGTGGGGCCGATCGCGCTCGGCAACCTGGCGGCCGCGCTCCCGGCGATCATGTTGTTCACCGTCCTGCTCCTGCAGCCCGAGGCGCGCCTCCGCTCGCACAGCGTCGTGCGGCCCCGGTCGCCCCAGCCGGTGCCGTCGCAGCGGACGGCGCTCCTGGGCGGTGTCGCCCTCGTCGTCGTGCTCGCTGCCCTCGGGTCGCTCATGGCGCCCGCCGACCTGATCCTGGTCACCAAGGGCGCGGGCTTCGCCCTCATCACCCTGTCCCTCGTGCCGCTCACCGGGTACGCCGGGCAGATCTCGCTCGCCCAGATGACCTTCACCGGCATCGGTGCCGTCGCCATGGCGGCGTGGGGAGCGGGCGGCTCGCCGCTCGCCGTGGCGGCGTCCATCGCGGTGTGCGCCGTCATCGGCGCCGTGGTGGCGCTCCCGGCTCTGCGACTGTCGGGCATCTACCTGGCGCTGGCCACGGCGGCGTTCGCCCTGTTCTGCACGGCGATGATCTTCAACCAGCAACAGATCGTGTCCGGGGGGACGGTCCAGGTCCCGCCGCTGTCGATCGGTCCGTTCACGGCCGACACCGACTTCCGGCAGCTGGTGCTCCTCGCCGTGGTGTTCGCAGTCGTGGGGAACCTGCTCGTCTGGCTCCGACGCAACGCGTGGGGACGACGACTGGCGGCCATGAAGGACTCGCCCGTGGCGTGCGCGACGCTCGGGCTGAACCTGACGTCGACCAAGGTCGGCGTGTTCGCGCTCTCGGCGGCGATCGCCGGGGCCGGCGGCGCGCTCGCGGGCCGGAGCTTCACGGCCGACAGCTTCTCCCTGCCGGCCTCGCTGCCCGTGACGATGCTCGCCGTGGTCGGCGGGATCGGCTCGATCGCCGGGGCGTTCATCGGTGGCCTGCTGCTCGGAGCGATCCCGATCGCCTCGACGGTGTTCGCCGCGAACGCCATCGGCGTGTTCCGGTTCGTGAGCATCCCGGTCCGCGACGTGCTCGCGTTCACGCCGGGGATGATGGGCATCTCGCTGGGGCGTGAGCCCGACGGCGCCGCGCCGCAGATCGCCGTGGGCTACCGGGCCGTCGGCCGGTCCGTTCCGGCCCTGGTCGTGAGCGTGGTGGGCGCCGTGACGCTGTGGCTCGCGACCAGGTTCGGGCTGGTGGCCAGGTGGTCCTTCGTCGCGGCCCTGCTGGTGTTCGTGGTCGCCGCCGTCCCCCTGCTGCCGCTGGTGCTGTCGCCGCGGACGCCCGAGGACACCGCAGAGCCACCCCGGCGGACGGCCTGCGGCCTCTGGCTGCTGGTGGCCACGGTGGCTGCTGCGTTCATCCCGTGGGTCGACCTGGTGGCCTCCAACGGTGTGCGCATCGTCCTGATCGTGGTGCTCGCCGCGCTCTCGGCCCGGGTGGCCATCGGCGTGCTCGGCGTCACGCCCGAACAGCTGCGCCGTCCCGTCGCCCCGTCGCCGGACCTGGTGGGTGTGGACCGGCCGCTGCTGCGGACCGACGCCCTCGAGGCGACCCGGGGCCTCGGTCTGTCCGAGGACGAGTTCGAGGCCGAGGTCGACGCCCTCCGGCCGGTCGGAGTCGAGCGGTGACCGCCGGCGAGCCCGTCCTCCGGGTCGAGGGTCTCTCCGTCCGGTTCGGTGGTCACCTGGCGGTGAGCGACGTGTCCCTCGACGTCCACGCCGGCAGCATCAGCGGGCTCATCGGTCCGAACGGCGCCGGGAAGACCACGACGTTCAACGCCATCTGCGGGGTGACCCCACCCACCTCGGGTCGGGTCCTGCTGGAGGGCCAGGACCTCTCGCGTGCCTCGACCCACCAGCGGGCGCGACGAGGCGTCGGCCGGACGTTCCAGCGGCTCGAGGTGTTCTCCTCGCTGAGCGTCGCCGACAACGTCCGGGTCGGCCTCGAGATCCGCCGTGGCTGGTCGCGTCGGCGTCGTCCGGCACCCCAGTTCCTCACGGGTCCGGACGCGTTCGACCTCGACGCCGACGCCGAGGTGGACCTGATCGTCGACCGACTCGGCCTGACGGAACTGGCGGACGTGCCGGTCGGTGCGCTGCCCACCGGTTCGGCCCGCAAGGTGGAGCTCGGTCGGGCGCTCGCCGCCCGACCCCGGGTGCTGCTGCTGGACGAGCCCGCATCGGGCCTCGACGACCGGGAGACCGACGAGTTCGGCGTGCTGCTCGGCGAGCTCGCCGCCGCCGGGCTCGGGGTCCTGCTGGTCGAGCACGACGTCGCCCTGGTCATGCGGGTGTGCTCGGAGCTCTCGGTGCTCAACTTCGGCCAGGTGATCGCGTCGGGCCCACCGGCGGAGGTCCAGTCGAACCACGCCGTCCTGGACGCCTACCTGGGTGGTCGCGACGACGCGGCGACGGTGGCGGTGACGGCCGCCGAGGCGGGGGTGGCGATCCACCCCGGCGAACCGGGGGCCGGGCGGTGACCGAGCCGCTGCTCGAACTCCGCGGGGTGCGCGCCGGCTACGGGTCGATCGAGGTCCTGCACGGCGTCGACCTGGTGGTGCCGCCGTCGGCGGTGGTGGCGTTGCTCGGTCCCAACGGAGCGGGCAAGACGACCACACTCTCGGTCGCCTGCGGGCTCGTGCAACCGACGGCGGGCGCCGTGCTGGTGGCCGGTCGCAACGTGGTGGGTGTGGCGCCCGAGGTGCTCGCTCAGCGCGGCCTCGTCACCATCCCGGAGGGCCGGGGGATCTTCCCGAACCTGACGGTGCGAGAGAACCTGCAGATGGCCACCCTCGCCGGCACTCCGTTGTCCCAGGTGGAGGAGGTCGCCTTCGGGCGGTTCCCCCGCCTCGCCGAGCGCCGGACGCAGGTGGCCGGCACGCTCTCGGGTGGCGAGCAGCAGATGCTGGCCCTGGCCCGGGGCCTCGCGGTGGATCCGGCCGTGTTGATGCTCGACGAGCTGTCCATGGGGCTCGCCCCGCTCGTCGTGGAGGAGCTGTACGGGATCGTCGCCCAGATCGCCCGGTCGGGGACCTCGATCCTCGTCGTCGAGCAGTTCGCCCGCACGGTGCTGGGCGTGGCCGACGTGGCCGCGATCATGGTGAACGGAGTCGTCCGACGGGTGGGTCCGCCGGACGAGGTCGAGGCCGAGTTGTCCTCGGCCTACCTGGGAGGGTGAACATGGGGGAGCAGGCCGACGGCCCGGAGACCGAGGAGCGAGCATGACCGCGCCACAGAGCGGAGCGACGACACCGACCGACGACGACCGGATCGCCCGGTTCCGCAGCGACATCGACGACCTGCGCATCGCCGGCTCCGGTGCCGGCGAGCAGCGCCTGCTGGTGGTGGGTGCCGTGCTCATGGCGGTGGGGGTCGTGCTCGCGGTCTTCGGAGCGATCATGGTCGGGCTGAACGGCGGCTCCGACGCCGACCAGCGGGCCTACATGGCGCAGGGCTCCCTGTTGGGTCTGACGCTCGCCGTCGTGGGCGCCGCCCTCTTCGTGCGGTACTCCACGTCCCGCTTCCTGCGGTTCTGGCTCATCCGCTCGACCTACGAGGGTCGGGCCAACGCCGACCGCGTGGTCGAGTCGATCCGGTGGGCGGCCGGCGACCCGGACGCGCCCGAGCCGGCAGCTCCGCCGGCGCCGGCGCCCGCCGTGGCGCCCGCTCCGGTCGTGCCGATGGTGCCTCCGGTGCCGCCCGCCCCGCCGGCTCCGCCGGCTCCGCCGGTGGTCGGGGGACCGCCGACCGGCGTCTAGGGTCCGACGGCCCGTTCGGATTTGCGGCCCACCGGGGCCGAACCTAGATTGAGAAATGGTTCACAAAGTCCTCGAACCACCCGCTGCTCGTGATGCCCGCTGACCCCGCCCGACCTGCCTCCGGAGAGCCCGCGTCGTCGACGACGGCCGCCCGGACCGAGGTGCTGGCCCGGGGCGCGCACCGCTCCGCAGGGTCCTTCGAACTGGCGCTCGCTCCGGTGATCATGGCCCTGCTCGGCCTGTGGATCGACCGGACCCTCGGCACCACGCCGCTCTTCGTCGTGCTCCTCGCCGTGTTCGGCATGGCCGGCGCCGCCGTGAAGATCGTCTACCAGTACCGCCACCAGATGGCCGAGCACGACAGCTCGGCACCCTGGTCGGGCGGAGTGGTCAGCGACGGGAGCCGGGTGGCGTGAGCGTCGACGAGCCGCTGGGCGTGCGCATCGAGGGGCCGTCCCCGGCCATGGCCGTGGCCGTCGACATCGTGAAGCGCGCCGTGTGGATCGTCCCGGTGGCGCTCCTGATCGCCGCCGGGTTCTGGGGTGCCGACGGCGTCTGGTCCACCCTCTACGGGCTGGCGATCGTGGTCGTGAACTTCCTGCTCGCCGGCTGGCTGCTGGCCGTGGGCGGACGGATCGGTGCCGCGGCGATGGGGGCCGCTGCGCTGTTCGGATTCCTGCTCCGTCTCGGGCTGATCATGGTCGCCGTCCTCGCGGTGCGGAACGCCTCGTGGGTCGAGCTCGTGCCGCTCGGGCTGACGATCATCGTCACCCACCTGCTGCTGTTGTTCTGGGAGCTCCGCCACATCTCGGCGTCGCTCGCATTCCCGGGTCTCAAGCCCGGACCGACCCCCAACCCGTACCTGCCCGTTCGTGGCCGGACCGACGACTCCGTCGGACCGGACGCCGAACCCGTGAGGAGTGACCGTCGATGACCTCGCCGTTGTCCGCCGGCCCGCTCTCCATCCTCGCCGCCGGTGGCGAGGGTGGTGGTGGACTGCAGTTCCCGCCCGTGGAGAACCTGGTCAAGTGGCCGGCGTGGTTCCTCGAGGGGACCCCGTTCGAGTTCAACAAGATCACCTTCATCAACTTCATCGCCTTCCTGGTGCCGGTGGTCCTGTTCTTCATCGTCTCCCGCAAGCCCTCGGCCGTGCCGCGCGGCCTGCAGAACCTGATGGAGTCGGCGCTGGACTTCATCGACAAGCAGGTGATCCAGCCCGCCATCGGCGCCGACGGCATGCGGTACCTGCCGATGCTCGTGGCGATGTTCTTCTACATCTGGATCGGCAACCTCTTCGAGATCATCCCGACGGCCCACATGCCGGCCAACGCCCGGATCGCCAACCCGCTGATCCTGGCGCTGGTGGCCCTGGTCATGTTCATCGGGGTGGGGGTGAAGCACCACAAGCTCGGGTACTTCAAGGAGGTGCTCTTCCCGCCGGGGGTGCCCAAGGCGCTCTACATCCTCGTGACGCCGATCGAGCTGCTGTCGACCTTCATCATCCGACCGTTCTCGCTGGCGGTCCGGCTCTTCGCCAACATGCTCGCCGGCCACATCCTGCTGGTGACCTTCTCGGTGCTCTGCATCACCCTCTGGGGGTTCCAGATCCTCAACGTCGTGAACCTGGTGGCCTTCCCCATGCTGGTGGCCTTCACCGGGTTCGAGTTCATGGTGGCGTTCCTGCAGGCGTTCATCTTCAGCCTGCTGACCGCCGTCTACATCGGCGGG
>CAIQNH010000166.1 GCA_903873135.1 uncultured Actinomycetes bacterium | reverse complement strand
TGTACGCGAGCGTGCCGAACACGGCAGCGAACACCGCGAGCGCAGCGAGTTCCACCGTCACCTCGCTCAGGCCTGCACCACCGAGGATGACCGCTTCGAAGGCCCGCACCGACCAGTAGGTGGGAACCAGCGGAGCGATCGACTGCGCCCACGACGGAAGCGTCTCGAACGGAGTCAGTGCGCCTCCGAGCCCAGCCATGACCAACGCCCCGAGGTGGGCGAAGGCGTTGAACGCTGCTTGGTTCCGACACACCGCGCAAGCCAGAGCGCAGTAGGACACCGCGACCAGAGCGAGTGCCAGTTCCACGCCGACGAGAGCAGGGATGGGCCCACGAACTCGGAGCCCGAACAACAACGCCGCAGCAGCCATGACGAAGCCGAACAACGCGAGCTGGCTGATGAACGCAACGGTGAGCTTCCCGAGGAGCAGCTGACTGGTACGCACACCGAGCAACCTCACGCGGCTCCAGGTTCCCCAAGCGTGATCACCCATGAACAGGAACCCGATGCTCGACAGCGCCATGAAACCGAACAGTGTTGCGAGCCCAGGTGCGGCGAGGTCCGCGCCCGTGAATCCCGCCGTTGGGTCCTCCACCTGGAGGAAGACGGTGAACCCACCCTCAACGAATGCGAGCACGATGACCGGCATCGCAAAGTAGACGCTCATGGGAATCCACGATGTTCGAAGCATCGCTGCTTCGTGGCGGAAGATTCGCCACTGATGGATCAACATCAGATCGACGCCTCGCCGTTCAGCTGGGCCGGAGCAGGTGTTTGTCCAGATGCCATGAGGCGGGACAGGAGCGACTCCAGCGACGGAGTCTGAACCTCAACGGAAGTCACCCTGCGCCGAACCTCGGCTGGCATGGAGTCGAGGAGCGAATTGATCGTGGCCCCCTCTTCGAGCGGAAGAGTCAGACGCACACGCTCCGAGTCGACGTGAGTGAGCGTGTGAACCTCGCGACCCGAGGCCATCAGGGATCGAGCCGATTCCCGATCGAGAGTCACGACCGCCTCACGCTGGACGTATGCGGTCAGCAACGAGTCCGAGGTGCCCTGAGCGACCACTCGACCCTTGTCCATCACTGCGAATCGGCTGGCGAGTCGCCCGGCCAAGTGAACATCATCTGTTCCCACAACAACCCCCAATTGGTTCTCGATCATCACGTCGACTGCACGGACCAGTTCGGCCCCGAGCTCTGAGCCACTCCTGAGGTCGATTCCGTCGATGATCACGACAGCTGGGTCGGAGACCATGGCAATCGCGAGATGCAGTCGGTAGGCACACAAGGGCGAGAGGTCTGAAGCTCTCAGGTTCATGAACTCCCGGAGAAGCATCGTGTCGGCGACCGATTCGGCACGGCGACGAATGGCCTCCCGACGACCGACGCCGAGACCAGCGAAGAACGCGAGATTCGCCTTGACGGTCAGAGTCGGAAACACCTGAGGATCTGGAGCGACGAAGGCCCAGCCGTACCGCCTTCTCCCCTTCGGCGTCACCTGTTCACCCCGCACACAGACAGAGCCGGATGCGAACGACCTGACACCTCCTGCGACCTCGAGTGCGAGCCGACTCCCCGAGTCACTCCGACCTACCAGCGCCAGCACCTCGCCTGAGCGAACCTTGAAGCTGACCGAGTCGAGCAGCTTCTGTTCGAATCCGTACCGATCGTCGACCAGCTCGATCGCTCGAACTCCGAGCACTTCGCTGACCATGCGCTCGGGCGACGAGTCCGCGCCGACCGACCCTGCCGGTGGCGTCAGCGCAAGACTGAGTTCAGCGGCGCTCGGCCGTTCCTCCGGCTCCAGATCGAGGCACCGGTCCAGGATGTTGCCCAACTCGGCTGGTAGGTCCGGAACCCAGTCGGTGAAGCGGATCCGCTCGCTCTGAATCCGCGCAGCCATGGCGGCCACCGGCACGCCCTCCCCGAACGGGTGCCGACCAACCGCAGCAACCAGGAGCGTCAACGCCAGACTGAACAGATCGTTCGCAGCGCTCGGGCGATCTCCTTCCAGGATCTCGGGCGCCGCGAACGCCACTGAGGCCTCGAGCTGGTCGATGGTCCGAGTCCCGGTGTCAGAGATCCCGAAGTCCCCGAGTCGCGCCGAACCATCGGCGGCGAACAGGACGTTGGAGGGCTTCACGTCACGGTGGACGATGCCGAGTTCGTGAGCAGCGGCGAGCGCCGAGGACACCTCGCGACCAGCGCGCAACCACTCGTCGAGGTCGAGTCGGCCGCTGCGCTCGATCCGATCTGCGAGCGAGCCCCCCGGAACGAACTCCATGATCAGCGCCGACGAGGAGCCGTTGACGGTGGTCGTCCCGTAGAGCGTGACCACGTTCGCGTGTGCGGAGACCTTCGCCTGGACACGGGCCTCACGCTGCGTCTGGTCGTCACGCAGGTCCACACCATGGAGCACCTTGAGGGCGACCACACGGTCCAACGACCGCTGCACCGCGCGGTAGACGGTGCCCGATCCGCCGCTCGCCACGAACTCGATGTCCACGAGGTCGTCACCGACGACCTCGAACGATGTGTCGAGAACTCCCACCCGACTCCTCCTCAGCCGGGAGGAACGTAACGATCGTGGTCCGAACGGCCTACGGGTATCCCTACCCAGCCGACCGTTCAGGTGAGACGGGCCTCAGGCCGCGACCAACGTCAGTCGACCGCAGGGTAGGAGTCGGCCAACTCCCGCAGGTCCTTCTTCGACACCTTGCCGAGCTCGGCGGTCGGGAACTCGTCGACGAAGTACACCGCCCGCGGCACCTTGAAGTCCGCCAGGTTCTCCCGGCAGACCCCGATGATCTGCTCGGACAGTGCGTCACGGTCGAGCGACTGATCGGCGAGGATGACGAACGCCACCGCGACCATGTCGAGCATCTCGTGGCTCTTGGCGACGACAGCGATGTCCTCGAGTCCCGGGACCTGGCGGATGCAGTCCTCGACCTCCCGGGCCGAGACGTTCTCGCCACCCACCTTGAGCGCGTCCTTGTCACGGTCCCGGTAGACGAGGTTGCCGTCGTCGAGCACCTGGACGATGTCCCCCGTCCGGCACCAGCCGTCCTCGGTGAAGAACTTCTCGTTCGCCTCCTCGTTGCCCAGGTACTCGAGGCAGACGGTCACACCGCGGATTCCCCGCACCCAGATCTCGCCCATCTCGCCGACCTGGGCCAGCGAGCCGTCCTCCTTCACGATCAGGACCTCGTACCCGGGTGCCGGCTTGCCCATGGCGAGCTCCGGGTAGCTCTCGTAGGGGTTGTCCCGGATGCAGTGGGTCACCAGCTCGGTCATCCCGTAGGCCGCGACGACCCGCATGTTCATGAACTGCTCGAGCACCGGCATGATGAGCCCGAACACGCCGACACGGACGGTGTGGTTCTCGGGAATCCCCTGCTCGAACGCCGCCTTGATCACGAAGGGGATGAGCGAGATGTGCGTCACGCCGTACTGCTCGATGACCGGCCAGAAGCGGGACGCCGAGAACTTGGGCTGCAGCACGACGGTCCCGCCGGTGCCCAGCACGGTCCAGATGGCCCAGCTCTGGGTGTTCACGTGGAAGAACGGCAACGACGCCAGGTAGGTGTCGTCGGGCCGGAAGTCGACGTTGACCGGATTCACCTTGGCGGCCCAGAGGGCGTTGGCGTGGGTGTGGACGACAGCCTTGGGCTTGGACGTGGTGCCGGAGGTGAACAGGATCCCTGCCGGCAGCATCGGGTCGGCAGCACGCTCGGGCAGCGTCGACGGGTCCCCCTCGAGGGTCGAGAAGGAGTCACGGCCGTGGCCGAGCTCCTCTGCGGTGGCGGCCTCACCGGAGTTGTCGTCGGTGACCACGACCCAGCCCAGATCGGGCCCGGCCTCGGCGACCACTGAAGCGAACTTCGGCTGGGTGATCGCCCCGACGCAGTTCGTGTGGGTGATGAAGTAGTTGACCTCCGCGGCGACGCTGCGGGTGTTGGTCGTCACGGCCACGGCACCGATCCGCGCGCAGGCGTACCAGGCGAGCACCGCCTCGGGGCAGTTCTCGGCGTGGATCAGCACCGTGTCGCCCAGACCGACTCCGCGGGCGTGCAGGCCGGCGGCCACCCGCTTGGTGGCCTCGGCGAACTCGCCGTACGTCCACGTCCGAGACGCGCCGTCCTTCGGCTCCCAGATGAGGAACGGATGGTCGGTCCGGTGCTCGGCCCGGTGGTCCAGCAGCCACGGGATGTCCTGCCCCGTGAACTGGAAGGCGGCCGCCTCGGCCGGATCGATCGTGGACTGGCTCACGGTCCCCCCGTTCCTGCTGCCCGCCGGTGGACGACCCCCGACGACTCCTGCAGCGCTCGATGTCCTGTGGCCCCGGAGACTAGATCCGCCCCGCTGACACCGCCCAAGCCCCGGGTCGGGCTCGCCTAGCTCGTCGTCCGCGCCGCCGGGAACCCCCCGGCACGGGCCACTGCGCTGGGCAGGGTGTGACCGAGACGCTCCTCCAGCCAGGGTGCGAGCTCCACCAGTCCAGAGGCATCGATCCCGGATGACACCCCCGACCGGTCCAGGAGGTAGACGAGGTCCTCGGTGGCCAGGTTGCCGGTGGCCCCGGGCGCGAACGGGCAGCCGCCGAGTCCGCCGATCGAGGAGTCGAAGGTCCGAACCCCCCACTGCTGCGCTGCGACGACGTTGGCGATCGCCGTGTTCCGGGTGTCGTGGAAGTGGCAGCGGAGCCGTACCGGGGCGGGTCCGACGACCTCAGCGACGGCGTCGAGGCGTTCGACCACGTCCGCCGGCACGGCCACGCCGATCGAGTCGGCGAGCGCCAGTTCGTCGGGCGGTGCACCCTCGACCAGCGCGGCGACCACCGCCACCAGCCGAGCCACGGAGACCTCGCCCTCGTACGGACAACCGAAGCTCGCGGAGACCGTCACCGAGGTCGGGAGGCCGGCGGCTCGTGCCTGCGCCACCAGCTCGACGCACTCGGCGACCACCTCCTCCACCGGTCGCCCCTGATTGGCACGGGCGAAGCCGTCGGTGGCGGCCACGGCGAGGTTCACCTCGTCCACTCCCGCGTCCAGGGCCCGCTGCAGCCCGCGGGCGTTGAGCACCAGACCGATGAGGTCCGCCGAACCGGCCCGGTTGGACGTGCGCACCGCATCGAGGACCGCCTCGGCGTGGGCCATCTGCGGCACGCGGTCCGGGTGGACGAAGCTGACCGCCTCGATCCTCGTGAGGCCCGACTCGGCGAGCCGGACCACCATCTCGGCCCGGTCCTCGACCGAGAACGTCACGGACTCCGCCTGGAGCCCGTCGCGTGGACCCACCTCGACGATCTGCACCGTGTCACCCATCGAGGAACATCCTCCCACGCGCCGACGGCCACGGAGACCTGACACAGCAGCGATCCTGCCAAGCGGTAACGTCGGGCGCCGTGGCAGCAGACGGGAGTGGGACCGGACAGGACGGATTCCGTGTCGTCCGTCGCCGCCCCCGTCCACGCCGCCGGCGGGTGCTGCCGACCCTCGCGCTGAGCGGCCTCGCAGTGCTCGCCGTGGCCGGCCTCGGCGGCCTGACGTGGTGGGGCGTCACGGGGTTCGTGACCACGACGACCACCACGACGACCACCACCACGACCACCACGACCACGACGACGACCACGACGACGACCACGACCACCACGACGACCGTGCCCGGGCCACCCGGTCGCAGGGCCACCAACATGGTCGAGACCGGTGACGCGGCGTACGGCGAGCCGGTCGTGTCGCTCACCTTCGACGACGGGCCCGACCCCAGGTGGACGCCCCAGATCCTCGACATCCTCGCCGAGAACGACGTCCAGGCGACCTTCTTCATCCTGGGGTCGAGCGCCCAGCGGCATCCCGAGCTGCTGGACCGGATCGTCCGGGAGGGTCACCGGGTCGGCAACCACACCTCGACGCACCCGGTCCTGCCCAAGCTGAGCGACCAGCGTGTCGCCGACGAGATCGGCCCGTTCGACGCGTGGCTCGCCTACCGCAACGTCGACACCGACTGCGTGCGGCCACCGTACGGCGAGACGAACGAACG
>CAIQNH010000165.1 GCA_903873135.1 uncultured Actinomycetes bacterium | reverse complement strand
CGCAACGGCGGCGCCGGCTCGATGTCGTCGAGGTCGATGGTCGCGAGGTCGCTCACCGTGCCACCTCCGTGGTCGGGTCGTCGGCGGCCAACGGGTACGGCGACTCCACGGCCGGCAGGTCGTCCGGGATCCGGTCGCCGTGGGCCGGGGTCGGCAGGGCCCACTCCAGGGTCTCGCCCTGCACGATCTCGTCGTCACCCGACGGGTCGGCAGCGGCGCCCCGGACGGCCGACAGGGCGGACAGCACTCCGAGCAGGTAGGCGAGCGACGCCAGGATCACGAAGACACCGAAGACCTCGTTGGCGGTCCGGACGCCGTCCCGCTGGACGATGCCCTGCACGAGCACGACCGTGGCGAGCAGACCACCGCCGAGGATGGTCAACCCGGCGGCCGCGTAGGCCGGACCCGAGCGGACCGGCCCGCCCCAGAACTGCGGCGCCCAGTGGAACAGCGCTGCGAGCACACCGGTGACCACCGAGGCACCGACGAAGGTGACCTGCGCCGCACCGAGCAGCCGGACGTCGAGACCGAACAGGGTGCCCGACCCGGCCAGGTTCAGCGACCAGAGCAGGCCGGCGACCACGGAGCCGAGGAGCAGCAGGATGGACACGACCACCAGCGGCACGGCCGGGGTGAGCCGGAACCGACCCCGGCGGGCGGCGTCGCCCACCAGACCGAGCAGTCCGAGGATCGGGAGGCCGATCCCGAGGGCGAACAGCGACCACACGATGGTGTTGACCGACCGGTCGGACTGGGCCCACACGCCGATCGAGAGCACGGCGAACGCTCCGACCACACCCTGCGCCACCCCGTACAGCTTGACCTTGGTGCCCGTCGAGGCGCTGACCACGTCGATCGCGATGCCGAGGACCGGGATGGCGAGCACGTAGACCGCAGGAGCACGGGTGAGCCAGAGGATGCCGTTCAGGAAGTTCTCGGCGAGTCCCGGCGCCCGGGCCCTCGAGACGTGACCGACGACCACGTGGGCGAACGCCGAGGACAGCGTGACGATCCAGAGGCTCGACCCCAGCAGGGCCGCCCAGGACAGGAACGGGACCCGGGCCAGTCCCATGCCCGCCGGACGGTGGGTGACCACCGTGGTGGCCACGCAGACGGCAGCGAGGGCGAGGGACGCGAACAGCGCGCCGAGCGAGACGTTGCCGAGGCGGGCCGCCTCGGTGTTGGCGCCGCCCACGCCACCGTCGAAGGCCACGCTGACCACGAAGACCCCCATGGCGAGGAGCCACGTCCAGAAGGACAACGCCGCCGCCCGCGGGTAGGAGATGGCCGGCGAACCCAACTGCAGCGGCACCAGGACGAACAGCACGCCGGTGAGCGCACCGATGAGGCCCAGGGGGCCGACGACCCGTGCGCTGTTGGAGACCACTCCGAGTGCGCCGCCGAGCACACCGTTGTCGGCCACCATGTCGATGCCGACGACCAGGCGGGCCACGATCGCCACGGCGAACCAGGCGAGGCCGGCGACCACGAAGGCCCGACCGAGGGTGGTGTGGTCGGCGCCGCCGAGGAGGCGCTCGATGGAGGTCGTGGGCCGGGCTGCCGGTGCATCGCCCGCCGTGGTCCCGTCCTCGGGTGGTGTCTCGGTCACTGTCATCTGTCGGCTGCCCTCACGCTCCCGATCCGAACCGTCGTGCCACACGGAGTCCGCAGCACCCGACCACCGGCACGGTGCCCGTCAGGGCGTTCCACGACCGTGCGGAGGCGCCGTGGCCCGGTGCGATCCGAGTGGAGCGACCCGCGGACACTACCGCAGGCCTGAACCCGGGTGGCAAACCGCCGGGGCCGGTTCGCAGGGACCGTCCGGGCCGGTGTCGGGGGACCGTCCGGACCCCTCGCCCGGGGTCCGTCGGACCTGGTGTCGGGCACTCAGGGACCGGACCGGACGAGGACGTCGAGGGCCATCCCGAGGAACAGCGCGGAGAGGTACCAGATGGAGTACTTGAACACCCGCATGGCGCGGGCTGCGCCGGCGTCGCGGAGCAGGTCGACGCAGCTCCAGACGAAGGCCAGGCCGCCGAGACCGGCGATCAGCAGGTAGAGCACTCCGAGCGAACCGGTGATCCCTGCGGCCACGCTGAGGCCCAGCACCACCACGGCGTAGGCGACCATCTGGCGGACCGTCGACCGGTCGTCGGCGACCACCGGCAGCATCGGGACGTCGACGCCGGCGTAGTCGTCGCGGTAGCGGATCGCCAGGGCCCAGAAGTGCGGCGGCGTCCAGAAGAAGATGACCCCGAACAGGAGCCACGCGGTGACCGAGACGGTCCCGGTCACCGACGACCAGCCGATCAGGACCGGCACGGCCCCGGCCGCCCCGCCGATCACGATGTTCTGGCTCGACGACCGCTTCAGCCAGAGGGTGTAGACGAAGACGTAGAACAGACACGCCGCCAGCGCCAGCAACGCGGAGACCAGGTTCACCAGCAGGCTGAGCCACAGGAACGCCGCTGCCTCGAGGCCCACGGCGAACACCAGCGCCGCTCGCGGGGTCACCACGCCGGTCACCAGGGGTCGGCCCTTCGTCCGCTCCATCCTGGCGTCGATGTCCCGGTCGACGACCATGTTGATGGCGTTCGCGCCGCCGGCGGCGAGCGTGCCACCGACGACCGTCGCCACCATCAGCCAGATCGACGGGAGCCCCCCTTCAGCCACCACCATCGTCGGGACCGTCGTCACCAGCAGCAGCTCGATGATCCTCGGCTTGGTGAGCGCGACGAACCCGGCGAGCCGCGTGGAGAGCGGGAGGGAGGCCGGCACGGCGGGAGCGACCATGACGAGCGTCAGGATACGGTCGCCCGGGGAAGGGGTGCCAGCACGGGCCGACCGCCTCCCGGGCGATCGCCCACTGCGCCTAGCCTGACCACGTGGCCACGACGTCGGAGCGACCCTCCCCGGAGACGACCGGATCGACGACCGAGCGCTGGACCGTGTCCCCGAGGACCTACCGGCGGCTCGCCGCCGCCGCCCTCGCCATGCTGGCGGCGATCGTCGTCACGGGTGCGGCCGTGCGGCTGACCGGGTCCGGGCTGGGGTGCTCCGACTGGCCCAACTGCGAACCCGGGGAGTTCCTGGCCGTCTCGACGCCGAACCAGGCGATCGAGCAGGTCAACCGGCTCTTCACCGGTCTGGTCTCGCTGTCGGTGGCGGCCGCCGTGCTGGGCTCGCTGCGCCGTCGACCCTACCGACGCGACCTGGTGTGGCTCTCGCTCGGGCTCGTGGCCGGGGTCCTCGGACAGATCGTCCTGGGCGGGGTCACCGTGCTGGTGGATCTCCACCCGCTGGCGGTGGCCGGTCACTTCGTCCTGTCCATGGTGCTGGTGACCAACGCCGTGGTGCTCCTCTGGCGGGCCGGCCGTCCGGCGGGACCGCGCCGGGTCGTCGTCGGGCGCGCCGAGTTGTGGTGCTCCCGTGCTGCCGTGCTGCTCGCCGGGTGCCTGATGCTGACCGGCCCGGCCGTCACGGGGTCGGGGCCGCACGCAGGCGACGGCGCAGCACCCCGGTTCGGCTGGGCGATCGTCGACGTGGTGCGCGTCCACTCGGTGAACATGTGGATCTTCCTCGCCGTGCTCGTCGTGCTCCAGGTGCGGCTCGCCCGGACCCCCGGCACCTCCACCGCCGGGGACGGGCGGATCCTGCGTCGGGGGCAGGTCCTGCTCGCCGTCGTCGTCGCCCAGGGTGCCGTCGGCTACCTGCAGTACGCGATCGGCATCCCCGCCTGGATCGTGCTGCTGCACATCGTCGGGGCCACGAGCGTCGTCGCCGCCGTCGTCTGGTTCCACCTCGGCCTCTCCGAGGCGACCTCGGAGGCCGAGCCCGGGCCCGGATCCCCCACCGACGCCACGGCGATCGCGTCGGTGACAGCCGACGCGCCGCGGTGACGGAGGTGACCTCCGTGGGCCGCCCGGACGCCTCCTCGGCGTCTGCGTCGACGGCTCCGGTCGAGATCGTCGAGCCCGAGACCACCGAGGAGGTCGACCTCGACTCGCCGTGGGTGGTGATCGTCTGGGACGACCCGATCAACCTCATGAGCTACGTGGCGTTCGTGTTCCGCAAGCTCTTCGGCTACTCCAAGGAGGAAGCCGAACGGTTGATGCTGCAGGTCCACCACGAGGGCAAGGCCGTCGTGTCGAGCGGTTCACGGGACGAGGCCGAGCGAGATGTGTTCCGCCTCCACGAGCACGGCCTGTGGGCCACCATGCAGCAGGACTGACCACCGTGTTCCGCTCGCCCATCCGCCGCCGCTCCGACGGCACCTACCGGTTCCAGATCTCCCCCGAGGACCGGATGCTCGTCGTCGACGTGGTGAGCGACCTGCGGTCGCAGCTGACGACCGACGACCCCACGCTGCAGCGTCTCTTCCCGCCGGCCTACGGCGATGACCACGAGCGCAACGCCGGGTACGAGGCGCTCGCCGGGCGGGAGCTGGTCGAACGACGGATCGCAGCCATCGACACCGTGCTCGAGACGGCCGAGGCCGACCGGCTGACCCAGGACCAGCTCGAGGCCTGGATGCGCTGCGTCAACGACGTCCGGCTCGTGCTCGGGACCCGTCTCGACGTGGACGAGCACGAGGACCCCGGCCACGACGGTGGCCACAGCGAGTGGGACCTGGCCCGCTACCAGTACCTGGGCATGCTCCTCGAGCTGACGGTCCGAGCCCTCGCCGACTGAGCTCGACGGTCCTCGTTGGTCCGGGCTCCGGAGGAGCGGCTATGGTGCTCCGGCTCCCCTGATGGGCAACGGGCCCCCATCGTCCAGCGGCCTAGGACGCCTCCCTTTCAAGGAGGTAACACGGGTTCGAATCCCGTTGGGGGTGCAGGCCACAGCCGTGGTCCCGTGGTGCAGCTTGGAGTGCACGCCGG
>CAIQNH010000164.1 GCA_903873135.1 uncultured Actinomycetes bacterium | reverse complement strand
CTGACCGAGGTCGACGGCGGTCCGGTCGGGCTCCTGCTCGCCCCCGCCGGCACGGCGCTGCTCCGCCCCACGCCCGATGCGTTCGACGTCGTCCAGCAGGCCGAGCTGGGCCCGGGGGAGTACGTGTTGACCTGCGGGCTCGAGGGCGAGCCCTCGAGCGGTCGTGGTGCGAACTTCACGGTGGGTCGGGTGCTCGGCACCGACGACGCGCTGGGACTGGTGGGGCCGACCCTGTTGTTCATCGCCTCCGCAGCGCTGGGGGTGGTGACGTTCGTGATCGGCGTGGTGCTGCTCGTCGTGGGCCTGGTCCGGTCCCGTCAGCCGACCCCCGGCGTCCCTCCGCCGTCGGGGCCCTGGATGGCGCCACCGTCGCCCTGAGGCCGGTCGCGCGCTGGAGGCTCAGTCGGCGAACGGGTCGGTGCCGAACCGCCGTGACGCCGTCTCGACGACGGCGGCCTCGTGGGTCTCGGCGGGGACGTACACGAGCTGGGAGTCGTCGACGTCCTCGGCGTAGAACTGCGCCGCCCACTTGCGGAATCTGGTGAAGGGTCCGTCGGTGTCGGCGAGCGCGGGCCGGGCCAGGTACGCCTTGTTCTGCCAGATCGGCGTGTCCTCCTGGACCTGCTTGTGGATCTCGTCGACGAACGCCTGGCCCACGGTCGAGCTGAGCGCGTCGTCACCGAGGCGGGCCACCGTGAAGCTGAAGCGCATGTGGCACCGGTTGCGTCCGATCGGCGTGTTGCAGCCCATGAGGACCGTGTCGACGATGCCCGAGAACCGGATCACGCTGAAGCCGGGTCCGAACGAGTCGGCGTCGATGCGGCCGTCGACCACGCCGCGCGGGGTGGGGAACTTCTGGATGGACCGCATCTTGGTGAAGGGTCCGTCCGTCTCGTAGCTCTCGAGCTCGGGCACCTGCTCGGTGTGGTGGACGTAGCGGAAGTGAGCGGCGTCGACCCCGTTCTCGGCCAGGTCCTGCCACGGCGCCTCGATCACGTACTCGCGTGTCTCGACCGGGGTGTAACCCTCGGGGTCGTTGAACTCGGGGACGGTCGGGATCTCCCACGCCGGCGGCTCGCCGTCCGGGTGGTACCAGGCCATCACCAGACCGTTGCGCTCGACGGTCGGGTAGGTCCGGACGCAGGCCTTCCGGTTGGTGCGCTCCGAGTAGGGAATGAGCGTGTTGCGGCCGTCGGCATCGAACCGCCACCCGTGGAACGGGCAGGCCAGGTCGGTCCCGTGGACGGACCCGCCGAAGGCGAAGTGTGCGCCGAGGTGCGGGCAGAACGCGTCGTTCACGTGGGGGACGCCCTCCTCGTCGCGCCACACCACGAGCTTGCGGTCGAAGTAGTCGACGGGGGAGATGTCGCCGACGGCGACCTCGGAGGACCAGCAGACCTGGAACCACCCGAACGGGACGGGGAACGGGGACCGGACCACCTCCCGGTCCTGCTGCTGCTCGGACGCTGTCGACATCGACCCTCCAGCGGCGCTGCCGCGGTGACGAGAACGTGTTCCAGTTTACCGGTCGTGGCGGCCGGTGACCCCACCGGGGTGCTCAGACACCGGCGAGGCCGGGGAGGAACGGCACCCAGGCGGGTGGTGCGTCGTCCAGACCGGCCCGGGCCAGGAGCACGACCTCGCCCCGTGGTGCGACCGGTGCCTGTCGGAGGCTCCACCCCAGCTCGTCGAGCAGACGGGAACCCTTCGACGCGTTGTGACGGGGACACATCATCACCACGTTGGTCCACTCGTGCTGGCCGCCACGTGATCGGGGGACGACGTGGTCCACGGTCCGTCCGGGCCGGTCGCAGCCAGCCACCTGACAGCTGCGCCGGTCCCGCGCCTCGATGGCCCGACGGGTCAGTGGGACCGTGGAACGGAACGGCACCCGGACCATCCGTCGGAGGCGCAGGACCGCCGGCACCTCGAACGAGGCGCCACCCGACGTGCGGAGTTGCTGGTCGTCGTGCGACGCGACCGGGTCGACCTTGCCGGCGAGCATGAGCCCGACGGCGCGACGGAGCGGGATCACGCGGAGGGGTTCGTAGCTCGCGTTCAGCAACAGGACGGTCATGGCCGGGTCTCGTCGTCGACCGGACCATGGTGCCCCACGCCGCCGAGGTCCCGCAGTCAGCGGCGTCTAGGGTCCCTGTCGTGGTCGGTGAGCAGCGTGGTCGACTCCGTGGGGCCCTGGCCGTGGTGGTGCTGGGCTCGGTCCTCCTCGCCGGGTGCAGCGACTCCGGCGAGGAGTCCCCGGCGGCGGACGGCACCACGTCGACGGCCCCGGCCGACGGTCCACCCGCTGGTGCCGGCCCCCCGGAGGAGTTCTGCCGCCAGGCCGAGGAGTTCAACCGCACGTTGGGGACCGTCGACGCGTCACGGATCGAGTCCTTCGACGTGATCTCGACCGAGGTCACCCGGCTGTCGCTCGTGGCTCCCCCCGACCTCGCCGCGGACCTCGCCGTGATGAGCGAGTACTGGACCCGACTCGCCGCCGTCGACACGCAGGATGCCGGCGAGGTCGGCTCGCTCGTGCAGCGTGACCCCGAGGCCGAGGCCGCCGGCCAGCGGGTGGTGGCCTACCTGGTCGACGAGTGCGGCATCGAGCCGGTCGGGTGAGCGACGACGGCTACCCACCCGGGATCCGCCAGCGACCGTGGTCGCCCCCTCCCGGATCGGCGACGATCGTGCTGGTCCGCCACGGCGAGTCCATGCCGGAGCACCCGGACCACCCGCACCCGACCAGGGACGGCCACGTGGACCCGGACCTGGCACCACACGGGCACGTCCAGGCCCGTCTGGTGGCGGACCGACTGGTGGGCGAGCACCGGGCGGGCCCCCCGTTCGACGCCGTCTACGTGACGAGCCTCCGACGCACCCACCAGACCGCCGAGCCGTTCGTACGTGACACGGGGCTCGAGGTGGTGGAGGTGCCCGAGCTCCGGGAGGTGCACCTCGGTGAGTGGGAGGGGAGCTTCCGGGAGCGGGTCGTCGCGGGGGACCCGGTGTTCCTCGAGGCGCTCGAGGCGCAGCGTTGGGACGTCATCCCCGGCGCCGAACCGGCCGAGGTGTTCCACGACCGGGTGCGGTCGGGCATCGAGCGCATCGCCGCCGCGCACGTCGACGGGCGCGTGGTCGCCGTCCTCCACGGCGGTGTCATCGGGCAGGCACTGTCGATCGCCACGGGGTCCGGTGCCTTCGAGTTCGCTGCGTCCGACAACTGCTCGATCAGCGAGGTGGTCGTCCTCGACGACGGTCGCTGGCGGATCCGTCGGTTCAACGACACCGCTCACCTGACGTCGGTCTGACGCCGCCGGCGGGGTCCGGACTCAGACGGTCGCGGCCGCCCGACTCCCGAGCGAGGCGGTCCGCCTGGCCTCGCTCACGAAGTCGCGGTCGATCCCGGAGATGGTGAAGCCGAACGACAGTCCGCTCTCGGGGTCGGCCCACGCGATCTGCCCGGCCGCCCCGTTGTGGCCGAAGGTCCGGGCCGACGAGGTGTGGCCCATCCCCCGGAGCGCCCCGGCACCGTCGTCGCCGGCGACCACGAGGCCGAGGGTGCGGTTGCTGGGGATGCCGGTCGCCGGGTCGGGGAGCGTGCATCGGACGTTGGCGGTGCCGTCGTGCAGCGCCGCCGGATCCCAGAGGCCGTCGGGGTTGTGGAGGAGGCCCTGGTAGAGGAGCGCCAGGTCGGCGGCGGTGCCCACGCCTCCGCCGCCCGGGAGTCCGACGTCCCGGGAGCGAGGGTCGTTGAAGCCGAGCAGCAGGTCCGGGGTGATCTCGCCGAGCAGGAGCATCTCGGCGCTGCCGAACAGCTCGATCAGGGTCGCCTCGCTCGGTGGCTCACCGACGGCGACGAGCTCGGCCACGTCGTCGAGGGACCCGGCCGGTGCTCCGAGCACGAACGAGGGCAGCCCGAGCGGCTCCGTGATCCGTTCGCGGACCTCGACGGCGTGGTCGCGGCCGGTCACGGCGTGGATCATCTCAGCGGCGACCCAGTGCGCCGAGGTGGCGTGGTACTCGAAGCGTTCGCCGGGCGCCGAGTCCAGTCGCCACCGTGACATCTTCTCCAGACGGGAGCTGCGGTCGGACCACGCCGGCGGGCCGAGCGGTGCGTACGGGAACCCGCCGGTGTGGGTGAGGACGTGGGCGAGGGTGAGGCGTCCGACGGTGTCTGCCGACCGTCCGGCCGAGCCGAATCCGGGGAGCACGTCGACCACCCGGGTCTCGGGTGACAGGAGTCCCTCGCCGATCAGCTGCCACACCACCCCGGCGATCCACGCCTTCGTGGCCGAGAAGATGGCGAACCGGGTCGAGTCGGTTGCCGACCCGAACGACTCGAAGGCCAGGAGCTCGCCGTGGCGGGCCAGCGCGAACTGCGCCGCCGGCGCCACGCCGGCGTCGACCTCCTGCTGGATCCGGTCCCGCAGCGACTGCAGCGCCGCCGGGTCGAGTCCCGTGGTCGGTCCTCCGTTCACGGCGTCGACCCTACCCGGACCCGGTACGCTCGTGCGCTGCCGGGGCGACCGTTCGTCCGGGTGCGACGTGGGGGGAGATCGTGTTCGACCTGACCGACCGTGTGGTGGTGGTGACCGGCGGCAACGCGGGGATCGGACTCGGGATGGCCCGTGCGCTCGTCGGCGCCGGAGCGGGCGTCTCGGTCTGGGGTCGGCGTGGCGAGCGCAACGCCGAGGCGGTCGCTGAGCTCGAGTCGCTCGGCGGCGACGCCTCGTCCGAGGTGGTCGACGTCGCCGACGAGGCACAGGTCGAGGCCGCCATGGCGGCCACCCTGGATCGGTTCGGTCGGGTCGACACCATGATCGCCAACGCGGGCGTGGGTGGCGCCGCAGCGATGCTCGACCAGACCCTGGAGGGGTGGCGCCGGGTGATGGCGGTCAACCTCGACGGCGCCTTCCTCTGCTTCCGCGCCGCGACGCGGCACATGGTCGAGCGAGGCGGTGGAGGTGCCCTGGTGGCGGTGTCGTCGACCTCGGCGATCCACGGAGCCGCCGGCAACCAGGCGTACTCCGTGTCCAAGACCGGGCTCCTGGCGCTGGTCCGGGGCCTGGCCGTCGAGTTCGCCCGCCACGGGATCCGGGCGAACTCGCTGCTGCCCGGCTGGACCGAGACCGAGATGACGGAGCCGCTCCTCGGTTGGGAGAAGTTCGTCTCGGCCACGACGGCGCGCACGCCGGTGCGACGCTGGGGTGTCCCCGAGGACTACGGCGCCGCAGCGGTGTTCCTCTCGGACCCGTCGCTCACCTTCCACACCGGCGACACGATCGTGGTGGACGGCGGCTACACCGTCTTCTAGTCACCCGACCGAGGTCGACCACCGTGACGGGATCGGGCGGCCGCAGGCACCGGGCTCGGGTAGGGTCTGGAGGCGGCAGCGGGTGCAGCCGCCGAGCCCGACCGGGGAGCCGAGGGGAGCCGAGATGAAGGTCGTCGTGAACTTCGATCTGTGCGAGTCGAACGCCGTGTGCATGGGGATCGCGCCCGAGGTGTTCGAGGTGCGGGACGACGACTTCCTCTACGTCCTGCAGGAGGAGCCGCCGGAGGAGCTGCGTGAGCAGGTCACCGAGGCCGCCCGCCGCTGCCCGAAGCAGGCCATCACGGTCGAGGACTGACCGACCGCCAGGTCGTCGGTCCATCCTGAACCCGACGTGGTGGATCCCGTCGTCGTCGTCGGTGCCTCCCTCGGGGGGCTGAGCGCCGTCGACGCGCTCCGGGCCGGCGGTCACGACGGCGACGTCGTGGTCCTCGAGGCCGCCGACGAACTGCCGAGCGACCGACCGCCGCTGTCCAAGCAGGTCCTCGCCGGGACCATGGAGCCTGCCGCCGCCCGGCAGCCGCTCGCCGCCCGGCTCGAGGAGTTGCGTGCCGACGTCCGGCTCGGGTTCCGCGTCGAGTCCTTCGACGTCGCCACCCGCCGGATCCGCGGTGCGGACGGCACCGAGCTGCAGGCCTCGGGTGTCGTGGTGGCCACGGGCGCTGCGCCGCGTCGACTGCCCGGTCCCGAGCTGGCGGGCGTCCACGTGGTCCGCACCATGGACGACTGCCTGGCGCTGAAGGCGGACCTCGATCGCGGTCCGGACCGGGTCGTGGTCGTGGGCGCCGGGTTCATCGGGGCGGAGGTGGCCGCCACCTGCCGTGAGCTCGGGCTCGAGGTGACGCTGCTCGAGGGCGCGCCGGCGCCCATGGTCCGGGTCCTGCCCGTGGAGGTGGGGTCCTTCGTGGCGGACCTGCACCGGAGCCACGGCGTCGACGTCCGGCTGGGCGTGGGAGTCGACGGCCTCGAGGCCGACGGTGACCGGGTGAGCGGCGTGCGGCTGGCCGACGGCACCCTCGTCCCCGCCCAGGTCGTGGTCGTGGGCATCGGGGTGGTGCCGAGCACCGACTGGCTCACGGACTCGGGCGTCCCGCTCGGCAACGGGGTGACCTGCGACGAGACGTGCCTGGCCGCGCCGGGCGTCGTCGCCGCCGGCGACGTGGCGGAGTGGCTGAACCCGCACTTCGGCGAGCGGATGCGGGTGGAGCAGTGGGAGCACGCCATCGAGCAGGGTGCGGCTGCGGGCCGACGGCTGCTGGCCGGTGACGGCCCGGGCGAGCCGTTCGCCAGCGTGCCCTGGTTCTGGTCCGACCAGTACGACCGCAAGCTGCAGATGGCCGGTCGTCCCTCGGCGACGGACGAGGTGCACGTGCTCGAGGGCTCGTTCGCCGAGCAGCGCTTCGCGGTGGCGTTCCGTCGGGGCGACCGCTGCACGGGTGTGCTCGGGGTCAACCGCCCCCGCCACGTGGTGCAGGCCCGGATGCGGCTCGTCGAGTCGCTCGACTGGGCACCGATCGAGGAGTTGTTCTCGTGAACCTGTTCTGGTGGCTGATCGTGGCGACGCTCGTGGTCGCCGTGGCGGACTGGTGGGCCGTGTACACGACCCGTCGTCCGGTCGAGTACGTGTTCAAGCCGCTCACGATGGTCGTCCTGATCGCCGCGGCCGTGTCGTTGACGGACCCGTCCTCCGAGGCGGCCCGCTGGTGGCTCGTCGCCGGACTCGTCTGCTCGCTGGCGGGCGACGTGTTCCTCATGCTCGACGACCTGTTCGTCCCCGGCCTGGCGTCGTTCCTCGTCGGCCACCTCTGCTACATCGCGGCGCTGGTGAACCTGGGTCTGGAGCCGGTCCCCACCGCCGTCGGCGTGGTCGTGGTGCTGCTGTGTGCCGCCGTGGTCGGTCGCATCGTCGTGCGGGGCGCCTCCCGCACCGACCGGCGACTCACGATCCCGGTGGCGGCCTACATCACGGCCATCTCGGTGATGGTCGCCGCGGCCATCGGCACGACCATTCCGTTCGCCATCGCCGGTGCGTTGTTGTTCTACCTGTCGGACGCCTGCATCGGCTGGAGTCGGTTCGTGGGGGAGTTCACCCAGAGCCGCATGGCGATCATCACGACCTACCACCTCGGTCAGGTCGGCCTGGTGCTCGGCCTGGTGGCGCTGTGAGCGACGTGGCCGAGCGCACGGTCGACGACGTCGTCGAGGACGTGGTGGCGCTGCGCCGGCGCATCCACGAGCACCCCGAGCTGGGGCTCGACCTGCCCCGCACGCAGGCAGCCGTGCTCGAGGCCCTCGAGGGTCTGGGACTGACGGTGACGACGGGAACGACGAGTTCCTCGGTGGTGGCCGACCTGGACGGTGGCGACGGACCGACGGTCCTGCTGCGGGCCGACATGGACGCACTGCCGCTCGAGGAGCACTCCGGTGAGCCGTTCTCGAGCCGCGAGGCCGGCCGCATGCACGCGTGCGGCCACGACGCCCACACGGCGATGCTCGTCGGTGCCGCCCACGTGCTCGCCTCCCGCCGTGCGTCCCTCGGGGGCCGGGTCCGGTTCCTGTTCCAGCCGGGCGAGGAGGGTCACGCCGGGGCGCGCCACGCCATCGAGGACGGTGCGCTCGACGGCGTGGACGCTGCGTTCGCGCTGCACGTGGCCCCGAACCTCCGCTCGGCCTGGGTGGCCTGGCGGCGCGGTCCCGTCATGGCGTCGGCGGACGAGTTCGAGATCGACGTGCTGGGCCGCGGCGGCCACGCGTCGTCCCCCCACTGGGCGGCCGACCCCGTGCCCGTCGCCTGCGAGATCGTGCTGGCGCTGCAGACCATGGTCACCCGGACCGTCGACGCGTTCGACCCGGCGGTCGTGGGGGTGAGCCGGATCCGGGCGGGAACCACCCACAACGTGATCCCCGAGCTCGCCTCCATGCTCGGGACGGTCCGGACGGTGAGCGAGTCGACGCGTCGGAGCGTGTTCGAGCACCTCGCCCGGGTCGCCGAGGGTGTGGCCGCGGCGCACGGGTGCTCGGCCGAGGTGCGTCGGCACGACGGCTACCCGGTGACCGTCAACGACCACCGCGCGGCCCTGTTCCAGGCCGAGGTGGCCCGGACGGTCGTGGGGGACCGTTCCGTGGTGGAGCTGCCGAACCCGGTGATGGGCGCCGAGGACTTCTCCTACGTCCTCCAGGTGGTCCCGGGCGCCATGGCCTTCCTGGGGGTCTGCCCACCGGAGGTCCGGGACCCGTCCACCGCGCCGGCGTGCCACTCGGACCGGATGCGACTCGACGAGGACGCGCTCGCCACCGGCGTGGCGTTGCACGTGGCGACGGCCGCCGGGTTCCTCGACCGCGGCGGTGAACTGGCCTGAGCCGTCTCAGGTCCCGCCGACACCACGCAGCCGCTCAGCGGCCTCGACGTTCACCCACATGCGTTCGAGGTGCTGGTCGATCGACCGGATCGACTCGGGGTGCGGCCGCCCCCGGACGAGCGCCTCGATCCGTCCGGCCAGGTCCCGGTCGGTGCAGGAGGTCACACCCTCGAGCATCCGCCCCAGCCCGGCGATCGAGAATCCGTCCAGGACCTCGTCCCAGCGCAGCGCCACCTCGTCCCAGGCGAGCGCCGCCAGCGTGGGGTGGTGGAGCGCTCGTCGCAGCAGGTACGGGCGGTCCTGCGAGCGGACCTCGGAGAACGCCAGCTCGAGGCTGCGGCGGAGGTCTCCGGCGTCGGGCGTGTCGACCAGGTGGTGCAGGTAGCGGAGCTGGTCCTGGGGGTTGGCTGCGTCGCGCCAGCGTCGTTCCAGCTCGGCGTGCTCGTCCCGGGTGGCGATCCTCGCCACCACGTCGGCGGCGGCCGACCGCAGCGAGGGGTCCCCCACGCCGAGGGTGAACAGCGACCGGGCCTCGGCCCGTACGTCTCCGTCGTGGCCGACGCCGCCGGCCAGGGCGAAGGCGACGCTCCGGACGCTGCGCACCCGTTCGTCCTCGGGCTCGCCGTGCTCGGCGACGAACGCGGCGATCGTCCGGAGCCGGTCGGTGGCGACGAGCCGGGCGACGGATCGGGCTCGTCCGTGACCGTCGTCCCCGGCCAGGTGGTCGAGGTCGGTGAGGGCGGCGGCGAGCCGACGCCACACGTTCGGGTCGGTCTCGCGGACCACCACCGTCTCGACCACGTCGAGCAGCAGCCAGTCGTCGACCGTGCCGCCGACGAGCCGGGCCCACGTGTCGTCGACCAGGGTGAACCGCTCGAGCGCCGGTCGGTCGGCCGATGCGAGCCGCCGGGCCCCGTCGGGTTCGAGCGCCGAGCGGAAGAACCCGGACCCGTTCGTGTTCGGCTGCACCCAGTCGGGTCGACCGCCCAGGTCCAGCTCGACCGGCTCCTCGAGCAGGACGGCGTGGCGCCGGACCTCCCCGCCGATGGACGCGGTGAGGACGAGCGGGACGGGCCACGGCCGCTCGGCGCGGAGCTCGGGACGGTAGGCCGCTCGACGCTGGTCCAGGCGCACTCCCGTGTCGGTCGTCTCGACGACGACCTCCGGGTGCCCCGGTCGGAACACCCACGCGTCCATGGTGCGACGCACCGGTTCCTGCGCCGTCGCCTCCACGGCGTCCCACAGGTCGGTGGTCTCGGTCGAGCCGCCGGCGTGATCGTCGAGGTACTGCCGCACGCCGTCCCGGAAGCGCTCCGCCCCGAGGTACTGCTCGAGCATCCGGAGCACCGAGCACCCCTTCTCGTAGGTGAGGACGTCGAACATGCCCTCGGCGTCGGCCGGGGTCCGCACCGTGTACTCGATGGGACGGGTCGACTCCAGGGCGTCGGTGTCGAACGCGCCGGAACGCAGCAGACCGAAACTCGTCCAGCAGTCCCACTCGGGCCGGAACGCGTCGCTCGCTGCGACCTCCATGAACGTGGCGAACGCCTCGTTGAGCCAGAGGCCGTTCCACCACCGCATGGTCACCAGGTCCCCGAACCACATGTGGGCGATCTCGTGGTTGACCACGTCGGCCACCCGCTGCTGCTCGGACTGGGTGGAGTCGTCGGGGTCGACGAGCAACAGCACCTCGCGGAACGTGACGCACCCCAGGTTCTCCATGGCGCCGAACGAGAAGTCGGGCACGGCCACCAGGTCGAGCTTGTCGCCCGGGTAGGGGATGCCGTAGTAGTCCTCGAAGAACACGAGCGCGGCGTCGGCCACGTCGAGGGCGAAGCCGGTGAGCCCCTGGCGGCCCGGCGGGTGGACGACCCGCAGCGGGGTGGCGGAGGGCGCCCGGCTCGTCCGGACGGGTGTGGCCTCGAGCGGTCCGACGACGAGGGCCACCAGGTAGGTGGACATCCGGATCGTCGGGGCGAACTCCGTCCGGACCCGGCCGTCGTCCAGGTCGGCCCGGCTGCGCTCGGCTGCGTTGCTCACCACCAGGTGGTCGGCGTCGGCCACGACCGTGATGTGGAACGAGGCCTTGAACTCCGGTTCGTCGAAGCAGGGGAAGGCACGGCGGGCGTGGGTCGACTCGAACTGGGTCACGGCGACGGTGTGGGTGACCTCGGCCCCGTCCTCGCCGACGGAGGTGAACTCCGAGCGGTACAGGCCGACCAGCCGGTCGTTCAGCGAGCCGCGGGTCCGCAGCTCCAGGACGACCTGTCCCGGTCCGATGGTCCGGTCCGGACGGACCACGATCTGCTCGTCCTCCGGGTGGAGCTCGACGGGCACCGGCCCGACCTGGCCGCGTCGGTCCTGCACCACGACCTCGGTGAACTCGAGGTCGACCGCGTGCAGTCGCAGGTGGTCCACCTCGGCAGGCACCAGCAGCGAGACGGCGGTCCGGCCGACCCAGGTTCCCGCCTCCAGGTCGAGGTCGAACTCCAGGTCGTAGTGGACGGGCCGTACGGTGGGGTCGAGACGGAGGGGGAGACGGTCGACCACGGTGCGCTCCTCTCCACGACGTCGACGGACAGGCGAGCGTAGCGAGCGGAACGCGACGCCCGCCGCCCCGGCGTGCGGCCCGGGTCCGGTACCCTCCCGACGTGACCGACTGCTTCGCCCTCGACGTCTCCGACCACGTGGCCCACCTCCGCCTGGACCGGCCGGACGAACTCAACACCATGGTCCCCGCCTTCTGGACGGAGCTGCCCGAGATCGTCCGCGACCTCGACAGGAGCGGCACCGTCCGGGCGCTGGTGCTGTCCTCGACGGGGCGTCACTTCAGCGCGGGCATGGACCTGTCGGTGTTCACGGGCTCGAGCGTCCTCGGCGACGGCTCGTCCTCCCGCGAGGAAGGGCGGCGCCGCTCGGTCGTGTGGATGCTGGTCCAGCAGTTGCAGGACTCGTTCTCCGCGTTCGAGTCGGCCCGGTTCCCGGTGCTCGCAGCCGTCCAGGGGGGCTGCATCGGTGGCGCCGTCGACATGGTCACCGCCGCCGACGCGCGCTACTGCAGCGAGGACGCCTTCTTCTGCATCCAGGAGATCAACATCGGCATGACCGCCGACGTGGGCACCCTCCAACGGCTGCCCAAGCTCATCCCGGAGGGGGTCGCCCGCGAGTACGCCTACACGGGCGACCGGATGCCGGCGTCCCGGGCGCTCGAGTGCGGCCTGGTGAACCGGGTCTTCCCGGACCACGACTCGCTCGTGGAGGGCGTGCTGGAGGTGGCGGGACGCATCGCCCGGCACTCACCGCTCGCCATCTGGGGCACCAAGGAGGTGCTCAACTACACCCGCGACCACTCGGTGGCCGACTCGCTCCGCTACATCGCCGGGTGGCAGTCGGGCATGTTCCAGGGCGGGGACATGCTGGAGGAGTTCACCGCCAAGGGCGAGGGTCGCGACCCGGTCTTCGACGACCTGCCCCCGCGACCCGACGCACTCTGAACGCCGACCGGGTCGGGTGTCGGCTCAGTCGGTGACGGGGTCGTCCTCGGCGGACCCGGCGGTCTGCTGCCGTCCCCGCTCGACGACGGCCCGGCGACGTTCGTCGAAGTCGGCGACGTCGCGTCGCGACAGCCACTCCCGGCTCGCCCGTTGCTCCACCTCGAACGCCTCGTCCAGGCCGACCCGCGCGCCCTCCCGGTAGGTCTGGAGGAGCTGGGCGACGCCGGCAGGGTCGTTGCCGGCGACGTCCTCGGCCAGCCCTCGGGCGGTGGGGAGCAGCTCGGCGTGGGGGACCACGTGGTTCACGAGGCCCCAGTCCAGTGCCGTGTCGGCGTCGAGGAAGTTGCCGGTCGTCGACAGCTCCACGGCCCGCCGCAGTCCGACGGCCCGGGGGAGCAGCACCGTCATGCCCCAGCCGGGCATGATGCCCACGCGGGCGTGGGTGTCGGCGAAGCGCGCCCGCTCCGAGGCGACCAGGAAGTCGCACGCCAGTGCCAGCTCGAAACCGCCGGTGACCGCCACGCCGTTCACCGCACCGATGACCGGGGTCGACATGCGGGGGATGGGTCGGCGGAAGTCGCTCCGGTCGGAGAATCCGGCGTCGAGCGAGGCCGGTGCCTCCGACAGCTCGACGAGGTCGAGCCCGGCGCAGAACGCCGGGTCGGCTCCCGTGAGGACGACGGCGCGCACCGAGTCGTCCTCGTCGAGCTCACGCATGGTCCGGTGCAGCGCCGCCCGCAGCGCTCGACTCAGCGCGTTGCGGGCCTGTGGTCGGTGCAGGGTGACGACGGCGTGGCCGTCGGCCCGTTCGACCAGGAGCACCTCGTCCACCGACTCGGCGATCACGCGTCGCCCCGTTCCAGCGGAGGGAGGAACTCGAACTGCAGGTCGCCCAGTCGCACGAGCGTCGAGGTGATCCAGCCACCCATCGCCGAGAAGTGGTCGTCGAGCGCCGAGCCGTCGGCCAGGGTGGCCTCGTCGAGTTCGTAGCTGCCGTCGTAGGTGACCTCGATGGCGTGCTCGGTCTCGGTCAGGTCGTCGTTCGACACGGCCTCGACCGTCGGCCCGGACCGGCGCAGGTGCTCGCCCCCGATGGCCGGGCTCTCGGGCGAGAGCGCGTCGAGCACGGTGCGGGGGTCGGGCGGCGAGACGAGCCGCTGGATGCGCAGCACCACCTCGATGTCGATCCGGGGGAGCTCCGGCAGGTCCTCCTCGATGTACCAGGAGCGGTACGCCGTCTGGGACCACGTGGGCCACTCGAGTGTCAGGTCGGCCCGGACCCTCGGTGGGTTGCCCTCGCCGGGCAGCCCGTAGCTCGTCTCCCAGGTCAGGTCGCCGAGCAGCACGTCGGACTGGAACCGCTCCTCGAACGCCTGGCGTTCGAGCATCGCCTGCTCCAGTGCGTCGCGCAGCGCGCCGATGGCGTCGGTGAAGACGTGGTCGAGCATGGGCCGCTCAGGGTACCGGTCGTCGACCGGACTCCGGACCGGACACCGACCTCAGGACGAGGCCAGACCTGCGACGTCGAGGGCGTAGAGGTCGCCGGCCCCCGCACGGACGGACCCGAGGAGCCCGGCCACCCGCGGCAGGTAGTGGTCTGCGTAGAACCGGGCCGAGACGACCTTGGACTCGAGGAAGTCGGTCCGGTCCGACCCGGCAGCGAGCTCCTCGTGCGCGCCCAGCGCCAGGCGGGCCAGCAACCAGCCCCCGGTGGCCTGACCGAACATCGCCAGGTAGGCGGTGGCCCCGGCGAGGGCCTCCTTCGGGTCGGCCAGACCGTTGGTCATGATCCAGCCGGTCGCCTCCTCGAGCGCGTCGAGCGCCGCTGCGAGGTTGGTGCGGATGGTGGTGAAGTCGTCGCCTGCGGCCTCGAGTCGGGCGTCGACGCGGCGCATCTCGGCGATGAAGTCCGTGACGACGCCGCCCATGCGCATCGGGAGCTTGCGGCCGACGAGGTCCATGGCCTGGATGCCGTTCGTGCCCTCGTAGATGGGAGCGATCCGGGCGTCCCGGAAGTACTGGGCCACGCCGCTCTCCTCGATGTAGCCCATGCCGCCGTAGATCTGGATGGCCGTCGAGGTGACCTCGCAGCCGACGTCGGTGCACCACGCCTTGGTGACGGGGGTCAGCAGCTCGGCGATCTCACGCCAACGCTCGCCGTCCTCGCCGTCGAGGGCGCGGGACAGGTCGAGCGCAGCGGCGTTGTACACGGCGAGCGCCCGCATGGCCTCGACGTGGCTGCGCATGTACAGGAGCATGCGACGGACGTCGGGGTGCACGACGATCGGTGCCGGTTCCTTGGACTCCCCACCGATCTCCCGGCCCTGTCGCCGGTCCTGCGCGTACTGCCACGCCTGCTGGTAGGCGACCTCGCTGAGCCCCACCCCCTGGACGCCCACGGCGATTCGGGCCGAGTTCATCATGGTGAACATGGCCCGCATGCCCTGGCCCTCCTCGCCGACGAGGAAGCCCACCGCGCCGCCGTCGTCGCCGTAGCTGAGGACGCACGTGGGGGACGCGTGGATGCCCATCTTGTGCTCGATCGACACGCACTTCACGTCGTTCCGCTCGCCCAGCGACCCGTCCTCGTCGACCAGGAACTTCGGCACGATGAACAGCGAGATGCCCTTGGTGCCCGGAGGGGCGTCGGGCGTGCGGGCCAGCACCAGGTGGACGATGTTCTCGGCCATGTCGTGCTCGCCGAAGGAGATGTAGATCTTGGTGCCCGAGATGCGGTAGGTGCCGTCGTCCTGGGGCACCGCCTTGGTGGTGGCGAGGCCGACGTCCGAGCCCGCCTGTGGTTCGGTCAGGTTCATGGTGCCGGTCCACTCTCCCGTGACGAGCTTCCGGAGGTAGACCTCCTTCTGCTCCTCGCTGCCCCACTCCTGGAGGCACTCGATGGCGCCGGTGGTGAGCCCGGGGCACATGGAGAGCGCGCCGTTGGCGGAGATCATGAACTCGGCGCCGAGCACGAACACGGCCTCGGGGAACCCGGCTCCGCCGTAGGCCTCCTCGGCGTTGAGCCCCTGCCAGCCCGCCTCCACGAACTTGGCGTAGGCCCGGGTGAGCTCGTCGGGCACGTGGACTCCCTCCGGCGACCACTGCAGACCGACCCGGTCGCCGACGGCGTTGGTCGGGCCGAACACCTCCTGCATGAACCGCCCGTACTCCTCGAGCACGGACGCAGCGGTCTCCTCGTCGACGTGGGCGAAGCGCTGGGTCTTGGTCAGCTCGTCGAGCATCCCCACCTGTCGGAGGGTGAAGAGGGCGTCGTTGACTGGGGCTCGGTAGTCGGTCATGCCCGTAGGTTACCGACCGGTAACCGGAGTGCCGCCACGGGCTGCGGGTCCGGACGCCCCGGGGAGCCCGACCCCGGATGACTGGCCATCGAGGGTGGTGGATCGGTTACATTGAGTGACGGCCGGGCTGCTGGGGTCCGGTGCCGAGGAGGCGAGGTGTCCGTGGTCGAGTCCCGGGTGAACGTGGTTCGGTTCGGCGGGCGGGGTCTGCTGGCCTCCCTGCTGGCGGTGGTGTTCCTCGCTGGTGCGTGCAGCAGCGAGACGACGACGACGACCACGGTGCCCGTCGAGTCGGCGCCGACCACCGAGAACCCCTCCGGCGACGCGCTGCCGGTGGACCCGCCCGGCCCGGACGAGGTCGTCCTCACCGTGACCGGTCCCGCAGGTTCGCAGACGTACACGATCGGTCAGCTGCGCGACCTCGCCACGACGACCACCACCGTCGACGAGCCCTTCGTGAAGGAGCGGATCGAGTTCAGCGGCGTGCCGATGGCCACCCTGTTCGAGGCGGCGGGCATCACCGGCGACACCGTCGTCGACACCGTCGCCCTCAACGACTACGCGTTCGACGCTCCGGCGAGCCTGTTCACCGAGTCCGACGCGATCATCGCCGTCAGCCAGGCTGGTGCCGACATCCCGATCGACAAGGGCGGACCGATCCGGATCGTGATCCCCGACGGCACGCCGAGCGCCGGCAATCTGGAGGCCTGGAACTGGAGCCTGGCTCGGATCGAGGCGGCGTGAGCCGACCCGGGGCGGCGTCGGCCGCTTCAGCGTCGAGCGACGAGGACTCGGCCCGGTGGCCCATCACCGGGGTGCAGATCCTCTGTGCCGTCGTGTTCCTCTTCGGGATGCTGGGCCTCGTGGGCAGCTCCATCGTGTCGGCTGCGAACGACCAGAAGGCGGCCGAACGGGTCGCCGAGTCGGACACTGCGGCCGGGAACGCCGTCTACACCCAGCGTGAGTCGCTCGTCCTGGCCAACCGGGTCAACGAGTGGTTGCTCGGGGAGGCGTCCCGGCGCGACGTGCAGCTGCAGCGGGCGCTCCTCCAGCGCCGACTCGACGTCCTCGACCCCCTCGGCCAGTCGGGCCTCACGATCGCCGGTGAGGAGTACCAGCAGGCGTTGGCCGAGTTCGACCGGGTGCTCGCCGGCATCCCCCCGGGCGTGCTCGCTCCGGACCAGCGGGCAGCGCAGGTGACCGCGATCGGTGCCCCGCTCGGCGCCTTCGAGCGGGAGGCCTCGCAGCTCGGCAGCGTCTACCAGAGTCTGGTCGACGAGAACCTCCGTGAGAAGTTCCACGACCACGGCACGGACCAGCAGCGTGGGGTGCTGTTCCTCGTGATCTCGGCGCTGTCGCTCGTGGCGCTGCTGGTGGTCACCTCCCGCCAGATCCGCTCCCGATACGGGGCGGCCCGGGAG
>CAIQNH010000163.1 GCA_903873135.1 uncultured Actinomycetes bacterium | reverse complement strand
CGGTGGTTGCTGCAGCAGGTGAACCTGCAGCGGATCACCATCCCGGAGGTCTTCACGGAGCTGTCGGGTCGCCGGGTGCTCACCATGGAGTTCCTCGAGGGTGTCCCCGTCGACGACCTGACCACGGTGTCGCGCTACGGCTACGACCCGGCGCCGGTGGTGCAGGAGGTGATCAAGGGGTTCCTGCTCACGGCGATCCGGTGGGGCACGTTCCACGGCGACGTGCACGCCGGCAACCTCCTGCTCCTGCCCGACGGGCGGGTCGGTGTGATCGACTGGGGGATCGTCGGCCGGCTGGACCCGGAGACCCACCAGTTCTTCCGGTTGCTGATCGAGGCGGCGCTCGGCGACGACGCGGCGTGGCCCGACATCGCCCGACACGCCCAGCGCATGTACGGGCCCGTGCTCGAGCAGGATCTCGGCATGGACCACGCCCAGGTCGAGGCGTTCATGCGGATGGCGATCGAGCCGGTCCTCACCCAGCCGTTCGGTCAGGTCAGCCTGGCGGACCTGCTCACGGCACCGCAGCAGAAGGTGGCCGAGATCCGCGGCGCCGAGGCCGAGCAGCTGACGCTCCGGGCGGTGTACCGCCGATTCCGTGACCAGCGTCGGATCCGTGCTGCTGCGGCGGCGCACGGTGTCTGGGACTCCGACTTCGAGCGGAGCATCTTCCTGCTGTCCAAGCAGCTCGTGTACTTCGAGCGCTACGGCCGGATCTTCCTGCGTGACGTGGGGCTCTTCGAGGACGAGGAGTTCTTCCGGGCCGCGCTCGACGCGCCCACCACCGCCGGCCGCATCTCCTGACCGCCTCCCGGCTCGAACCCCCCCTCACCCCCCCCAACCCTCCCTCACCCCCCCTCAACCCTCCCTCACCCCCCCTCAACCCTCGAACTTGTACGGCTGGTTCGTCTGAGACGAACCAGCCGTACAAGTTCGGGTGGGTGGATGGGTGGGTGGGTGGATGGGTGGGTGGAGGGGGACTGGGGAGCTGGGGGGGGTGGGTCAGGGGACGATGCGGCCCTGGAGGGCCTGCACCGTCGTGAGGACCAGGCCGGCCGAGCCGACGGCTCCGACGATCGCCGTGCGCCAGTTGCGATCAGCCCACTGGGCGAGGGCCACCACGAGCGGCACCGCCAGCAGCCCGTAGCGGCCGATCGAGTCGATCGTCTGCGACGAGCACGCGACGAGCAGGGTGACGGCGCTGAACAGGATCCAGCTGAGCGGCTGCCGCTTCCACACCGCCACACCGAGCAGCACCGCCCAGAGCACCACGTAGGGGACCAGCTCGGTGTCGGTGTTGAACCGGAGCCCCCAGACCGCCTCGGCCGCACGGACCAGGGGGAACCGGAACTCGCCGCGAATCGGTTGCTGGGCGTCGAACGGCGACGTCCACGACCCGGTCGTCCGCTGGATCACCGCGAGCGCCACGGCGAAGCCGGCCAGGGGTCCGGCGACGGCGGCGACGGCCGGGAGCGGTCGCGGGCGTCGACGGACCAGCTCGACGACGATCGGTACGAGGAGGAGCAATCCGGTGGGGCGCACCAGACAGGCGGCCGCGGCCAGCGCCCCAGCCCACGCGAAGGCCCGCCGGTGCAGGGCGAGGAGCGTCCCGGCGGTGAGCACCAGTGCCAGACCCTCGGAGTAGGCCCAGACGAACACGATCGCCGCGGGGATCACCGCCACGATCCACGCCGTTCGAGCTGCGACCGACACGGCGTCGCGGCTGTCCCCGACCGCCGGGTCGGGCCCGTCACTGCCACTGCCACCGCCACCGCCACCGCCACCGCCACCGCCACCGTCACCGAGCACCTCGAGCGCCAGTCGGGCCAGCACCACCGCTCCGAGCAGGGCGGTCACGTTCGCCACCACGATCAGCGCGAGATCGGCGTGGCCTGCGAACACGGGGGTGAGCAGCCGCGCCAGGAACGGGTAGCCGGGGAAGAACCGCACCCCGTCCGTCGGGGTCCCGCCGTAGCCGGCCACCAGGATCCGCTCGTAGAAGAACGCGTCCCACGACATCAACCCCCGCGGCAGCGGGAAGTCCTCGCGTGCCGCGAGCGCCGGATCGGGCGTGAGCCGGTGGGCGACGACGAACCCCAGACCCACGCAGACCCGGGCCCAGACCCAACCCACCAGGGCGGGCACCAGCAGTCGACGGTCCGCCCACCCGGTCGCCGGGGTCGGCCGGGTGGTGCTCAGCACGGGCCCGCCACCGCTCGACGGGGTCCGTGGACCACGAGCGCACCTGCAGCCCGGCCGACCTGGGCGTCGGTCACCGACCAGACCCGTGCCGGCTCGTCGTCCACGTCGACCGGTCCCTCGTTCCAGCACGACGTCTGTCGGGACCACGCTCCCGCGGCGTGGAAGCCGACCGACCAGACGGCCAGCACCACGACCACGACGAGTGCGGCCCGGGACCGCATCCAACCCGGCGCCCGGTCCGGGCCGACGGCTGCGACCGCCGCCGTCCCGTTCCGTTGCGGGGCCACGGCGTCGAGCGCCGGGACGGCGAGCAGGAGCAGGGCCGGGAGGGTCTCGGTGGTGAACCTGGCGGCGAAGGTGTGTCCTGCCCACCACTGGGTGAACGCCGAGACTGCGAGCACCAGGCCGCCGACCCACAGGACGAGGGCGACGACGAGCGGCCGGTCGGCCGGTCGTCGCCACCAGAGCCAGGCTCCGGGCAGCGCGAGCAGGACGACGGGCGTGCTCACCACGAGCCCACGCGACGGCGAGACCAGGTTGGCGGCGAACGCTCCGACGGTCTCGGCCCCGACCGTGATCCGCGACGCCGAGTAGTAGGGAGGAGGCACGCCCAGTCCGAGCGCGGCAGCCAGGCCAGCAGCCACGACCGCGCTCACCACGACGCCGAGCACGACCGGTCCGAGTCGGTCCCGTCGGGACCACGCCACCCACCCGAGGAGCGCGAGCGCCGGGACGGCGTTGGTCGGACGCGTGACCACGGCGGCGGTGAGCACGACCCCGAGCGCCGGTGCCGTCCACCCCGGTGCTCCGGTCGCATCGCCCCGGCCCGCAGCCTCGGGGTCCACCGTGGCCGACCCCGGGTGCTCCCCGGGTCGAGCCCCGGTGTCACCACCGCCCCGCAGCGACAGGACGAGCCACAGCGCCGCCAGCAGCAGCAGGAGCGACGGACCGTGCTGCCAGAGCGCACGGCTGGCGACCGACCACGCCGTGGTGCCGAACGCCAGCACGAGCGTCGTCACGGTCGCGATCCACCTCCGTCGGCCCTCGGTGCCGCTGACCAGTCCCAGCGTGATGGACCGGGCGATCAGCAGGGCGAGCACCACGACCACCGATGCCGTCACGGTGTGCAGCCACCCGAACCGGTCCTCGAGCAGCAGTTGCTCTGCGTCGCCCTGCCCGAGCGGTGGACCCAGCAGGTCGACCGCCACGACCGTGGGGACGGCGAGCAGTGCGGGGACGACCGGGAAGTAGTCGCGCACCTCGGCGTCGGGACCGGCAGCGTCGAGTGCGGCCCGCACCTGCTCGACCGAGTCGAACGTGACGCCGGCAGGTTGGCCGACGATCACGAGCGGCCGCTCCACGAGGATCTCGGGTGGGAGGTCGCGCAGGTCGGTGTCGCCGTCGCGCACCAGGCTGAGCGCGGTGAACGGGGCCAGGGAGGGGTCGTTGTCGGTGGAGTCGACGACCACGACCGCGTAGACGGTCAGCACGATGAGGACGAGGGCCAGGGGTGAGGTGGCCCACCGGCCGGCGGTGCTCACCGCGGCTCGAACCGCAGGAGTTCGATCGCCGGTTCGTCCTCGTTGCGCTCGGACGGCGGCACGAGGACGGACGGCGCCCCGCGCACGGTGGCCAGGGCCTGGAGCACGGCCTCGCACTGTCCCTCGAGCGTCCGGTAGTTGCCGGTGTAGGCGTAGAGGACGGTGCGACCCCCCGCGAGCTCGAGCGCCCGACCGGCGATGGCGACGGGGTCGGCTGCAGCGTTGCGGTCGGCGTAGTCGACCCAGTCGACGAACCGTGGATCGCCGAGGGCCGGGTAGGTGACGATCTCGACGGCGGCCGTCGCGCCGCGGGCGCGCAGCGCCCGTTCGATCGACGGGCCGTTCTGGTCCGGACACACGACGAGGAGCGGGGGCTCCGGCGCCCCGGCCGCTGCGGCGACGACGGCGTCGGCGATGTCGGCGGCCTGCGTCCGACCCCGGTCGACCTCGGCCACGATCCCGACGGCGAACCCGGCGAGGAGCACGACGGCCACGAGCCGACGCCACCGGTCGTCGCGGATGGCGGTCAGCCCGAGCGCCGCCACGAGCACGACGAGCGGCACGAGCACCGCCAGGTACCGGGCGGCGAACGCCGACCGCGAGGCGAACGCCGCCAGCCACGCCAGGGCCATGGTGAGGACGACCACGAGCGACTCGGGCTGGGCGTTGGGCCGGACGCGCAGGCCGAGCTCCACCCGACCGGCTGCGTTGGTCGTGCCGACCACACCGAGGACCAGCAGGCCGGCGAACAGGTAGGCGACGAGCTGTGGCTCGGCGACCGCCCCGCCCGCCAGGTAGATGAGGCCGAGCACGGCGAACGTGGCCGGTCGCACCGGATCCCCCCACGGCGTCCCGGTGTTGGCCCCCTGGAACAGCAGGGTGGGCAGCCACGGCAGGAACGACACGCCGGCGAGCACGAGCGCTCCGGCGACACCGAGCGCACCGTTGCGTCGGGTGTGGTCGCCGGACCGGTGCGCGCTCCAGGCGAGCGCCAGCGCGCCGATCCCGACCGCACCGAGCAGCCACATCGACCAGTAGTGGCTCCAGAGCAGCGCGGATCCGGTGACGGCGATGCCCACGACCGTCCACCACCTCGGCCGCCGGAGCTGTGCGTCGACCAGCAGGTAGCCGACGACCACGAGCAGCATCACCAGCGCGTACATGCGGGTCTCGCTCGAGTAGCGCACGGCGAACGGCAGCAGCGCAGCGACCACGAGCGCCGCCGTGGCGGTGCGCCGGGCCCGGAGCGTCGCCGTCGGGTCCTGCCGGAGCACCATGCGGCGACCGGCCAGCCAGATCAACGGGAGCGTCGCCACGCCGAACAGTCCTGACAGTGACCGGAGCGCCCACGGCGAGTCGCCGACCACCGAGGACCACACGTCGAGGATCCAGTAGTAGAGGGGCGGGTGGCCGTCACGCCGGAGCGCATCGGCGGCGCCCGACGGCCCGAGCTCGGCGATGTTGGCGCTCAGGGCCTCGTCGAGCCAGAGCGCGCCCCGGGGCACGAACCGCGCCGCCACCCCAGCGGCCACGGCGACCGCGACGCCTGCGGTCACCCACCACGGTGCGGGTGCGTCGGTCGTCCCGTCGCCGTCCCGGAGGTCGGCCTCCGTGCTCACCGGCCGAACACCTCCTCCACGGCCGTGCGGACGGCGCCGGCGGCGTCGTCCCACGTGGGCGCCCGCCACGCAGCGGCCCGCCGACGGGCCTGCTCGAGCTGGGCCGGGTCGTCGAGCCACGAGGTCACCACCCGCACCCACGACGCCGTGTCGCCCGGGTCGACGTACTCGGCAGCAGCGCCGCCGGCCTCGGGCAGGGCACCGCCGGTCGAACACACGACGGGGGTGCCGGCGTGGAGCGCCTCCATGACCGGGACGCCCAGACCCTCGTACACCGCCGGGGTCAGGCTGATCGTGGCGTGGTGGTAGAGCCACGACAGGGCGGCGTCGTCGACCTCCTCGAACCAGAACAGCCGCCGACCGAGCGCGGGGTGGCGCTCGACCCGGCGGATCAGCTCGTCCACGTGCCAGCCCCGCTTGCCGACCAGCACGAGCGCCACGTCGGGGTGGGAGTCGACCGTCGCGTCCAGGACGTCGAGCGCGAGCGTCTGGTTCTTGCGTGGTTCGAGCGTCCCGACCAGCAGCAGGAACCGGTCCGGGAGGCGGTCGAAGCGCTCGGGGCGCACCTCGGCGTCGGAGGGTGCTGTCAGATCGGCACCGAGCGGCACCACCCGGGTCCTGAGTCCGACCACTCCCCGCTCCGCCGCCACCCGGACGAGGTCCTCCTCGGTCCGCTGCGAGATGCACAGGAACAGCTCGCTGTTGGCCAGGTGGCCGTCGAGGAACGAGTCGAAGTCCACGAGCAGCTGCGGGTCGAACCACTCCGGGTGCAGGACCGGCAGGACGTCGGCCACGAGCGCCGCCGTCCGCACGCCCTGTGCCCGTTGCTGCGGCAGGAGCTCGGTGCGGGGGACCGGGTCGTTCCACGCGGCCTCGAGGTCGAGCAGCACCCGGGTGCGCGCTGCGTCCGGGGCGCCGACGCACAGGTGGTGGCGATCCCGCTCCGTCCGGCGTTCGCGAGCACCGGCCAGCCCGGTGCGAACCGAGCGCACCGGGCCCGAGGCGACCACCCGACGGGCGGCGCCGGCGAGCGGTCCGGGCAGTCGGGCGGCGAGGCGGGTGGTCGACGGCAGCCGCTCCGGGGGGTCGGCCAGCACCCGGGCCTCGTCGCCGGTCAGGTCCCGGTAGCCGTCGCAGGCCGGTGACCACCGGACCGGCCGGAACGCCGGCGAACCCCGACGGGGCAGCCGGACGAGCAACTCCCGGGTCACGCGCTGCAGGCCGGTGGTGTACGGGAGCGACACGGTGTCGGTGACCTCGACGAGCACCTCGACGGGCACCTCGACGGTGCGTTCGGTCCCCTGGGAGAGGTCCCGGGGGGCGGGGGACAGGGGCGTCGACACCGTGGGGAGACACTACCGACCGGCGGGGTGTGACCGGTGGCGCACGGTGCCGGACCCCCCGGGTGTGGTGGATCCCGCTCCGTTGTTGCAGAGTGAGGCGTGCCCGAGCAGGCCGCCGCCCCGGCCCTCCCCACCGACCGACCCCGCCCGGAGCTGCGACCGGTCGTCGGAGCGTTCGTCATCATCGGACTCTTCGTCGGGTCCTGGGCGGTGAGCATCCCCGAGGTCGAGCGTGCGCTCGGCGGTGGACCGGGCCTGCTCGGTGTCGCGCTCACGGTGTCGCTCGGTCTGGCCGCAGTGGTGAACGCGGGTGGCGGGGTGCTGGCCGAGCGACTCGGGACCTCACGGGCCATGTCGCTCACCCTGGGCGTCTTCGCCGCCGTGGCGGTGGGTGGTTCGCTCGCGCCGGCTCCGGTCGGGTTGTTCCTGGCCGTGGTGCTGGCGTTCGCCGCGCTCGGCCCGGTCGACGTGGTCGCCAACGTGGCCGCGACGGCAGCGTTGGCCGACCAGCCCGGACGACTCACCCGGGTCCACGCGATGTTCAACGGTGGCGCCGCCGTCGGAGCGGCCGTCGCCGGAGGACTGCTGTTCCTGCTGGGTGCGTGGTCGTGGCGACTGGCGTGGGCGGCGGTCGCGGTCCTCGCCGTCGCGCTCGCCGCCGCCGTCCGCAACCGGGTGCTGCCCGCAGGGCACCCCGGCGAGCACGTCGGGTTCGCCGAGGGCATCCGGATCCTGCGGCGGGAGCGCCTGCTGCCGGTCGCCGTCGCGTTCGCGCTCGGCGCCCTGGTCGAGGGTGGGGTGACCACCTGGGGGGTCCTGCAGCTCCGGGAGCAGGTGGACGCCGGGGTCCTGGTCGGGGCGACCAGTTCCATGCTCGGCTTCACGATCGCGTGCCTGGTCCGACTCGCCTCGGGACGGATCGCCACGCGCCGCGGGGCCCGTCTCGTCCTGGTGGTCGGGACGTCGGTGTCCGCCGTCGGACTGCTGGTGCTCGCGCTCGTCCCGGTCACGGCGGTCGCAGCGGCCGGTCTGGTGCTGGCAGCCGGCGGGATCTCGGTCTCGTGGCCGCTGCTCATGTCCGAGATCGGACGTGGGCGGCCGCGCCCGGGTGCCTTGGTCGGTGCGCTCAGCTCGGTCGGCTACATCGGCCTCGTGATCGGCCCGGGTCTGATCGGGCTCGTCGCCGGCTGGTTCGGGTTGCCCGTCGGCATCCTGCTCCTGGCCCTGAGCGCCGGTGCGTTCCCCGTGGTGCTCGGCCTCCACTGGCGGAGCACCGCTCGCCTCAGCGGGTGACGATCACGCTCGAGCCGTGTCCGAAGAGCCCTTGGTTGGCCGTGATGCCCACCCGGGCGCCGTCCACCTGTCGATCGCCGGCGGTGCCCCGCAGCTGCCACGTGAGCTCGCACACCTGGGCCAGGGCCTGAGCGGGCACGGCCTCGCCGAAGCAGGCCAGGCCACCCGACGGGTTGACCGGCAGTCGGCCGCCGATCGTCGTGGCGCCGTCACGCACCAGCCCCTCGGCCTCGCCGGCGGCGCAGAACCCCAGGTCCTCGTACCAGTCGAGCTCCAGCGCCGTGGACAGGTCGTACACCTCGGCCACGTCGACGTCGTCGGGTCCCAGACCGGCCTGCGCGTAGGCCGCGTCGCCGATGGCCTGCTTGAACGTCCGCTCCGGGACAGGCAGGCCCGCGGCCGAGTCGGTCGCGAAGTTCGGCATCTCGATCACCGTGTTGGGGAAGGTCGGCGTGACGGTGCTGATCGCTGCGACCTGCACCAGCGGACCCGACCCTGCGTGCCGCCGCGCGTAGTCCATGGAGCTGAGCACGATCGCCGCACCGCCGTCGGACGTGGCGCAGATGTCGAGCAGTCGGAGCGGGCTGGCCACGAGCGGCGAGGCGAGCACGTCGTCGACGCCCACCTCCTTGGCGAACCGGGCGTACGGGTTGGCCACCCCGTGACGGGAGTTCTTCACCTTGACGAGCGCGAAGTCCTCCGGCGTGGCCCCGAACAGGTCGACCCGACGGCGGGCGTAGAGCGCGAAGTACGTCGGGTTGGTCGCCCCGAGCAGGCGGAACCGGAGCCAGTCGGGATCGTCGGTCCGCTCCCCGGCGTTGGGCTTGAGGAACCCCTTGGGGGTGGTGTCGGCGCCGACGACGAGCGCCACGTCGCACATGCCGGACAGGATGCGCTGCCGGGCGGCCTCGAGGGCCATGGCACCCGAGGCGCAGGCGCCGTAGGCGCTGGTGACGGGGATGCCCGTCCACCCGAGCGCCTGGGCGAACGTGGCACCGGCGACGTAGCCGGGGTAGCCGTTGCGGACGGTGTCGGCACCGGCGACGAACCCCACGTCACGCCAGTCCACCCCGGCGTCGGTGAGCGCGTCGCGGGCGGCGGCCACGCCGTACTCGACGAAGTTGCGACCCCACTTGCCCCAGGGGTGCATGCCGACCCCGAGCACGGCGACCGGTTCGACGCTCACGACGTTGCCTCCTCGGCCACCGGCCGCCACTTCCAGATCAGGTGCTCGACCTCCACCCCGTCGGCGTCGGTCGAGGTGTCGAGCGTGTCGACGACGAGCTCCATCTCCATGCCGACCTGCAGGTCGTCCACACCCACGCCGGCGACGACCTGACCCATGACGACGATCCGCTCCTCGGTCAGCTCCACCGCGGCGATGCAGAACGGCTCGTGCGGGTCCGTGACGGGCACGTACGGGTCGGGCGGCTGGTACTGGGCGTCGGTGTAGGACCACAGTCGTCCGCGGTTGGAGAGCTCGACCTCCTCGAGCGGGCTGTCGAGGTGTCCGGGCGCTCGCGACGCCACGCGCTCGGGCGGGAAGAAGTAGGTCCCGCTCTCGGTGCAGCGCGTGCCGATGAGGGCGGGCGGGGTGCCGTCGGTGGGGGTGGTGAACCACCCCTCGACGATCGGGCGTCGCTCTGGCATCTGGTCGACTCCGGTGGGGTGCGACCTGACGACCTGTCAGATCGCTGCGCACCCTACCGGACGGGGGTTCCACGCTCCCGACCGCACGGTTAGCCTCTGGCCGTGGCGACCCACACCGCTGACCCTGCCGCCGTCGAGCGGGCCCTGTCCGTGCTGTGCGACTCCGCGCTCGACCCGATCGTCGAGATGGTCCTCCTGGCCCGCGACGGTGCGTACGAGGCGCACGCGCCCGACGGCTCCGTGCGGTTCGAGCGGCAGGTGACCGACGGCCCCGTCCACGACTGGACCTTCCGCGAGGTGGAGGTGCGGGGTCGCAACCCGCTCGGGGACCAGGCCCGGGACCGGTTCGCCCCGTTGGCCGAGGAGCTCGCGAACCGGTTCCCGCACCGGACCGACAACGCCTACCCGTTCGCGTACGAGCAGGTCGCCCAGCTCTTCGACCACCCCGCTGCGCCGGACCTGTGCGTGATCCACACCTCGGCGCACCACTGGGCGTCGCTCGGCGGGCACATCGGCGAACACGGCTCGCTCGCCAGCGTGCAGTGTCGGGCCCCGTTCATCATCTCGGGGTGCGGTGCGGCCCGGCTCGGGATGACCGACCTGCCGGCCCAGCTCGTCGACGTGGCGCCGACGGTGCTCGCGCTGCTGGGGCTCGACCCGACGGGTGGCACCGGTCTGGACGGCCGACACCGTGAGGACGCCCACCTGCTCGCCCAGGACGGCGACGTGCTGGCCGAGCTGCTCGACCCGCGGGAGCGTCCGGAGGTGGTGGTCGGGTTCCTGCTCGACGGGTGCAACCCCAACGTGCTGTACGACATGGCCGCCTCGGGTGAGGCGCCGAACGTGGCCCGGCTGATGGCCGAGGGGTCGACCCTGCGCAACGGCATCGTGTCGTCGCTGCCGACCGTGACGCTGCCGAACCACACGACGATCCTGACCGGCCGCCACCCGGGACACCACGGGATCCTCCACAACGCGTGGTGGGACCGGTCCGTCCAGGAGCAGGTCGTCACCAACTCCCCGGCCACGTGGGTGAGCGCCATGGACCCGCTGCTCCCGGGGACCGACAGCATCCACGCAGCCATCCGGCGGGCCGAGCCCGACGCGTTCACCGCCTCGGTCAACGAGCCGGCGGACCCGGGCGCCGTCTACTCGACGTTCGACCTCATGCGGCGTGGCGTGCGCGTCCCGTTCCCCAGCTCGGCGGAGGGGCTGCCGCACACCACCGAGATGTTCGTCCGACCGGTCAAGGACTACGCCACGTTCACGCAGGTCGACCACCACGGCGTGACCCAGGCCGTCGACCTGATCGGGGGCCGCCACCTCGACACCGACTACCCCACGCCGAGGTTCCTCTGGGTGAACTTCGCCCTCACCGACTCGGCCTTCCACGAAGGTGGTCCCCACTCGGAGATCGCTCGGGCGTCGGTGCGTGACACCGACGGCCGCATCGGCGAGGTACTGGACGCGCTCGACCGACGTGGGGTGCTGGAACGCACCGCGGTGTTCCTGTGCGCCGACCACGGGATGGAGGAGTCGCAGCCGGGCGTGGACGGTGACTGGAGCCCGGCGCTGCGCGACGCCGGGCTCGACGTGCGCGACGAGGCGTTCGGGTTCCTCTACCTCGACCCGACCGTCGGGGCGGGCGGCTGAGGTCGGGTTCGTCGTAGGGTTCGGCCATGCAGAACCCCCACGTCGACATCGGCACCTACGGCATCTGGACGGGGGCGCTCGACGTCCAGCCGTCCTCGCTGGCCCGGGAGTGCGCCGCCGAGATCGAGGAGCTCGGGTTCGGTGCCCTGTGGATCCCCGAGACCGTGTTCCGGGAGCCGTTCGTCCACTCGTCGTTCCTGCTGGAGGCCACCAGCTCGCTGGTCGTGGCCACCGGGATCGTCAACCGGTACGGACGTGATCCGCTCACCTGCAACGCCGGGATGCAGACGCTCAACGAGGCGTACCCCGGTCGGTTCCTGCTGGGCCTCGGTGTGAGCCACGCCCACCTGGTCACGGGCGTGCGCAAGACCGACTGGTCCCGGCCCTACTCCGGCATGGTCGAGTACCTGGACCGCATGGAGGAGTCGCTGTTCTTCGCGCCGGTCGGCGATCCGCCACCGCAGATGGTGCTGGCGGCGCTCGGGCCGAAGATGCTCCGGCTCGCCGCAGAGCGCACCGCAGGCGCCCACCCGTACTTCGTTCCCCCCGAGCACACGGCGCTGGCCCGGGAGACCATGGGGCCCGACCCGCTGCTCGCGGTGGAGCAGATGGTGGTGCTCGACACCGACCCGGTCTCGGCGCGAGCCACCGCCCGGGCCAACATGGCCATCTACCTGGGGCTCCCCAACTACGCCAACAACCTGATCCGACTGGGGTTCACCGAGGAGGAGCTCGCCGACGGCGGCTCGGACCGGGTGGTGGACGCGATCGTGGCCTGGGGGACGATGGACGACGCGCTCGCTCGCATCCAGGCCCACCTGGACGCCGGCGCCGACCACGTGTGCGTGCAGGTCCTCGGCGCGGACCAGCTGTACCTGCCCCGCGCCGAGTGGCGGGACCTGGCCGCAGCGCTCGGGCTCGACTAGCCGCCGTCGACGGCGTCGAGGAACGCCGGGCGCTCGCCGCCACCGTGGACCCACACTGCTGATCCGCTCACGTAGGAGGCGAACGGCGACGTGAGCCACCGGCACGCCTGGGCGAGGTCCTCGGGGGTCCCGAGGCGGCCGGCCGGGACCGTGGCGGCCACGCGGGCCTGGGCCTCGGCGTCGCCGTAGTGGAGCTCG
>CAIQNH010000162.1 GCA_903873135.1 uncultured Actinomycetes bacterium | reverse complement strand
TCGGTGCGGGACCTGGCCGACGCCACCTACGACCGGTTCGGCACCTGCGACCTGTTGTTCCTCAACGCCGGCGTCACCTCCGGCGGGGGCGGCCTGCCCTGGCAGCAGGAACCCAACGACTGGCGGTGGTGCTTCGGGGTGAACGTCTTCGGCGTGGCGATCGGCGTCAGCGAGTTCGTGCCCCGCATGCTCGGGGCCGGCACACCCGGACAGGTCGTGGTCACCTCCTCCAAGGACGGAGGGATCGCTCCCGTCGCCACCGCCTCGGTGTACGCAGCCTCCAAGGCCGCGATCACCTGCTTCACCGAGGCCCTGCAGCTCAACCTGCTCGGCGCCGAGGGCGACGTCGGCGCATCGGTGTTCTACCCGTCCGGAGGGCTGATCGACTCCGGGCTCTACACCGCCGCCCGCAATCGACCCGAGCACCTGCAACGTCGCGGGGAGGGCACCGGTCGGGTCGGGATGAGCTTCGACCAGCTCGTCGAGCGGGTCACGGTCGCCCGCGGCACCCCACCTCCCATCGCCGACCTCGGGCAACTCGCCCGGACGGCGGTCGACGGTGCGTGCGAGCGACGGTTCGTGATCGGCACCGAGCTCGACCAGAGCGCGGAGTTGCTGCGTCAGCGGGCCGAGGCGATCGGTCGGGGCGAGCTCCCCCCGGCACACCAGCTCGGCATCTGACGCCTCCCTCCCACGAGCACCGCCTCGGGCGTTCAAGATCCAGGCCTCGACTGCCGATGTCCTGGGCGCAGCCCCGCCCCGGAACCACGGGCTGCGTCGACGAGAGGACGCACCATGCCGAGGACGGAACTCGCTGACGTCGCCACCGACGGGGCCGAGGCCGGGCCGGCCGCGTCACCCGACGGACCGGCCGGCACCGGGACCCGCCCGGCTCAGGACCACCGAGCTGCCCGGCGGGGGCTGATCCTCGGCGGCCTGGCGGTGGCCGCCACGGCCTGCAACGTCCGTCGGGACCCACCCGGATCCGTCGGAACGCCGGTACCCCCTCGACCGACGACGACCCTGCCCGGAGCCACCACCACGGTGCCGGCGGCGCCGACCACCTCGGCGCCTCCCACGACCGCACCGACGACCACCGCCCCGCCCACGACGGCGCCACCCACCACCAACCCGCCCGCGCCACCCACGACCCTCACCGCAGCCCACACCGCTCGTCGCCTCACCTTCGGGCAGAACCCGGCGGTGCTCGCCGACATCACGAACGCCGGCGGGCCCGTCGCCTGGATCGACGCCCAGCTCGACCTGCCGGCCAGCGTGGACGCTGCGCTCGACGCACAGTTGCGGACCTCCTACCCGCGCACCTTCAACAACGCCGTCCAGAACTTCGCGCTCGGTGAGGCGTGGGAGATCCTCTCGGAACTGCCCGCCGCCACCACCATGCGGGCGATCTTCGCCCGCCGACAGCTGTTCGAGCTCACGGTGTCGTTCTTCTGGGACCACTTCAACGTCGACCTCCGCAACGACCGGGCCCAGGCGAGCTGCGGCGAGTACGACCAGATGCTCCGGGCCGGTGCGTTCGGTCGATTCTCCGACCTGCTGCTCTCGGTCACCCGCTCGGCGGCGATGATGAACTACCTCAACCAGGCCTCGAGCCGGGCCGACGGGGGCAACGTCCCGATCGAGAACTTCGCCCGGGAGATCATGGAGCTCCACACGGTCGGTGTGGACGGCGGCTACGACGAGGACGACGTCAAGTCCGTGGCCTACCTGCTGAGCGGCTGGACCCGGCAGCTCGTCGACTGGCAGTGGATCGGACCGTTCCAGTTCGTCGGAGCCCTCCACTCCCTGGGGCCGTTCCAGGACCCCGGGCACTCGGTGCTCGGCTGGTCGAGGGGAACCCTCACCGGCGAGGCCGCCGGCGTCAGCTTCATCGAGCACCTCGCCCGCCACCCCACGACGGCGCGACGACTGGCGCACAAGCTCGCGGTCCGCTTCATCGGTGACCACGTGCAGCGCGACGACGCGGTGGTCGACGCCGCCGCCCAGGTGTACCTGACATCCGGGACCTCCATCCGAGCGACGCTGCGTTCGCTGCTCACCTCCGACGAGTTCGCCGCATCGGCGAACCGGCGGATCCGACGACCGCTCGAGCTCTTCGCATCCATGGTGCGTGCGGTGGCCAACCCGACGTGGAACGGCGCCGCGGTGCGGGAGGCCCGCTGGGGCCTGGTCGGCGCCACCGACGGGCTCAACCAGGTACCCCACTGGTGGCCGGACCCTGACGGCTACCCGGACCGGGACGCGAACTGGGTCAGCGTCGGATCCATGATCGGCCGCTGGAACATGGCCACCTGGGTCATCCACGGTGGTTCGAACCTGTTCACCACCGACTGGACAGGTGTGCGCAACTGGACGACCGGCACCACGATCGGCGAGTGGTTCGCCGCCGCGTGCACGCGCCTCGGCGTCACCGTGCCGGCTGCCGCTCGCGACCGGATGCTCGACCAGTTGTACCGAACCGTCGACTCCCCGCTCACCCAGACCGGCAACCGTTGGGCCATGGAACGACTGCTCGTCCAGTTGCTGCAGGCCCCCGACTACCAGACCCGCTGAACCGCGAACGACAGGACGACCGACGTGGACACGACCCTCGACGACACCACTGCGCAGACCGACGGGACCGTCGGCCCCTCACGACGCCACTTCCTGGTGGGCGCCGCCGCTGCGGCGGGGACCACCGTCGTCCTCGCCGGGTCCGGCCGTGCCGGGGCGTCCGCACCCGCGACCGGCCGGTCCCTGATCGTGATCTTCCTCCGTGGGGGCGCCGACGGGCTCACGCTGCTCCCGCCGCTCGGTGACGCCGCCTACGGGTCCCGACGTGGAGCGCTCCGGGTGCAGCCCGGCACCGCCCGGCCGCTCACCGGACCGGCGGCGAACTCGTACTTCGCGCTGCACCCACGGGCCGAGCGACTCGCCCAGCTCTACGCCGCCGGACGGGTGGCGGTGGTGCCTGCTGCCGGTCTCCCGGTCATCAACCGCAGCCACTTCGACGCCCAGCTCATGATGGAGGCGAGCTCCTACGGACTCGCCCACGGCACGGGGTGGGCCGGACGCTGGCTCGCGGCCACCGCCGCCCCGACCGACCACGTCCTGCGCTCGATCGGCTTCGGTGGGACCACGCCCGCCTCGCTGCGCGGGCACCCGTCCATGGTCGCCTACTCGCTCGCCGACCTCTCGCTCCTCGGTTGGGGGCCGACCCGCTCCGAGGTCCGCGCCAACCAGACCGACCGGCTCGCCCAGGGCGGCACCCACCCGCTCCTGTCCGCGTGGACCTCGACGACGCTCGACACCATCGACTCGTTGGCCACGCTCGGCGACACCACCCTCCCGGCCGGATGGCCGGACACCGAACTCGGCCGCCGGTTGTGGCCGGTGGCCAGGCTGATCGAGGCAGGGTTCCCGGTGGAGTTCTCCCACGCCGAGCTGGACGGTTGGGACACCCACAGCAACCAGGGCACCCCCGACGACGCCAACGGCTCCATGTCGCAGCTCGTATCGCAGCTCGACGGTGCCATCGGGGCGTTCGTCGACCGCATCGGTCCCCGCATCGCCGACAGCACCATCGTGGTGATGAGCGAGTTCGGGCGACGAGCCGAGGTGAACTCCTCAGCGGGCACCGACCACGGCACCGCCTTCCCCATGATGGTGATCGGAGGAGGGGTCCGCCCCGGCGTGGTGGGCCCCTGGCCCGGCCTCGGCACCAACCAGCTCGTCGACGGCGACCTCCGTCTGATGGTCGACTACCGCAGCGTCCTCAGCGAGGTCCTCTCACGTCGGCTCGGTGCCACCAGCACCCACCTCTCGACGGTGTTCCCCGGGTTCCCGAGCTCGCCGTCGAACTGGGTGAACGTCTGCCAGTGACCGCTCAGCCGTCGGCGACGGCGAACGTTGCACAGAGGTCGGCGAACTCCGCCAGTTCGTCCGGCGAGAGCGTCGCCAGGTCGGCGGCGAAGCGGACGTCGGTGTCGGCCTCCGCCTGGATCCAGCGCTCGCGGGCCTCGTCGTCGGGTGCAGGGTGCGGTTCGGGCCAACCGAAGATGGGCGCCATGAACGGCGAGGCGATCAGGACCGCCTCGATCGGCGACACCCCCGCGGCCTCGAGCGCCGCCCGGTGCCGGGCGAAACGCAGCTCCCGTAGACCGTTCAGCCGGTGGAGCGCCAGCGCCCTGGGCGACGACGGCTCGTCGAGCTCCACCCACCCCGCCGTCAGTGCGCAGCCGCCCAGGTCCGCCCGCTCGAGGACGGCCCCGGCCAGTTCGGCCAGACGGTCGTAGTCGAGGGCGTCGGGCGTCAGGTGCTCGTCGGCCCACACTGCCGCTGCGTCAGCGAACCGCTGCGCCGCAGCCCGACGCGACTCGACGGACTCGGACACCTCCCAGGCGGCGGCGACCATGTCGGGTTCGAAGACGGCGAACTCGTCCACCACTGCGGACGGTCCGACGTCACCCAGCGCCCCACCACGGCCGGCGATGTAGAAGCTCATCCCCTCGTGACCGGCCGCCGTCCCGGCCGCGTACGTGGCCGGATCCAGCATGAACTTGGACGGCATGCCGACCACCGCCGGCACCGTCGACCTGGCCACTTCGATCACTGCGTCGTCCACGACGTTCAGTATGGCCGGTCAGGCCCGGCGACGAGCCACCTCGTAGCAGGCGATCGCTCCGGCGCTCGCCACGTTGAGCGATGCCAGCTGTCCGTGGAGCGGGATCGAGGCCACCACGTCGCAGCGCTGGCGAACCAGTCGTGACAAGCCGGCACCCTCGGCGCCGAGCACCAGACAGACCGGTGCGTCAGCGACCGTGAGCTCGTGGATCGGCGTCTCGCCGTCGGCGTCGAGTCCGACCACCCACACGCCGGCCTCCCGGAGCTGCGTGACGGCGGTCGGCAGTCCCGCCACCAGGCTGAACGACAGGTACTCCACCGCCCCGGCGGCCGCCTTGGTGACCGTCGGGGTCACGTGGACCGCCCGGTGACGGGGCAGCACGACACCGGTCACCCCGGCACACTCAGCGATCCGTAGGAGCGCGCCCAGGTTGCCGGGATCGGTGACCCCGTCGACGGCGAGCAGGAACGGTGGTCCCCCACCACCGCGACGCACCGCAGGCCGGACCAGGTCCTCGAGCTCGACGTCGGGCAGCTCAGCAGCCCGGGCGACCACGCCCTGCGGTGCCTCGGTGCGAGCGACGGACTCGAGTCGGCCGGCCGAGATCGGGGTCACCGGGACACGCAGCTCGTCGGCCAGGTCGACGATGTCCTCCAGGGTGCTGCCGGGCTCAACGTCGCCCGCGACGAGCAGTTCGTAGACGGTCCGGCGACCGGCGATCAGCAGCTCCCGGACCGCCTGCCGACCCTCCACCTGGGTGCCGCCGATGCCGCGCTCCTTCGGTGACGTCGTACGTCCCGTCGCCCGCTGAGCCGGTGACCGCCCGCCGCGTCCACCGCCCGGACCACCCCGTGCGTCACCGCCCCGACCGGCGGGCCGGGAGCCACCCCGACCCCGACCACCCCCGCGGCCGGAGGCGGACCCCCCGGCACCGCTGCGGCCCGTCCCGCGACCGGCCGCGCCCCGGCCCCCGCCGGCCCCTCGACCGCTCCCGGACCCCGAACCGGACCCGGCCCTGCGGCCGGC
>CAIQNH010000161.1 GCA_903873135.1 uncultured Actinomycetes bacterium | reverse complement strand
GCGCCGCCCTGTCCGGTGATGCCGGTTCCGGCGAGCTGGAAGGTGCGTGAGCCGAACGGGTTCGGGGTGGTGGCCCCGGCGACCGGTCCGGCGGCCTGGCTGCGGGTGTCGACCGCCCGGCACGGTGCTGCGAGGGGCGTGAATCCCGAACCGGTCGACGGGGCCGCAGCGGCCACAGGAGCCGTCGGCGAGACACCCTCCACGCCTGCCGCGGCCACACCCAGCACGGAACCGAGCAGCGCGACCGCAACGAGGACCGAGAACGGTCGCCGCGCCCGCACCACGCCCCTGGTCACCAGCCCGGTCGTCACCACGTGGACCTCCGCCTCCCTCACCCGGCCCCATCGGGGTCGTCGCCGGCTGCGACGCTACCTGCGCATCGCATGTCTGTCACCCCGCCCCTGGCTGAGCCCCGTCGGCCCGGTCAGGGGAGTGCTCGGCTCAGGGCAGCCCGGACACCTCCACGGGCACCGTGCTCTGGACGGTCGAACCGTTGCCGAGCTGTCCGTTGGAGTTGAACCCCCAGCAGCGGACAGCGCCGGTGTTGGTGGTCGCGCACGAGTGCGAGCCGCCCCCGTCGGTCTGGGCCACACCCGCCAGCACGCTGCCACCGCCGACCTGTTGGACGGCGGTCGGCACGCTGCTGTTGATCGTGCTGCCGTTGCCGAGTCGGCCGTTCCCGTTGGTCCCCCAGCACCGGGCACCACCGTTCACCGCGGCGCAGCTGTGGTTGAGTCCCGCCCCGACCTGCCCGATCTCGCCGACGACACCCCCGGCCCCGGAACCGGACACGGCGACCGGTGTCCTGCGGTCGACCGTGGTGGCGTCGCCGAGTTGGCCGACGTTGTTGAACCCCCAGCAGCGGGCGCGGCCGTTGGTCAGCGTGGCGCAGGTGTGACCGCTCCCGGCCGACAGGCCGATGATGTCGATGAGGCTGCTGCCTCCACCGACCGCCTGGACGTTGACCGGCGTGGTGCGTCGCGTCGTGGTGCCGTCGCCGGTGAGCCCACCGAGTCCCCAGCAGCGGGCCTGGCCCACGTCGAGTCCGGCGCAGCTGTGGTCGGAACCGGCTGCGACCATCGTGGCCCCGGTGAGCGCCGCACCGCCGCCCACCGCCCGCACCGTGACCGGCGTCGACCGGTCGGTCAGGGTGCCGTCGCCCAGTTGACCGTTGCCGTTGGCGCCCCAGCACCGGACCTGGCCGGAGGCGAGCACGGCACAGGTGTGGAAGGACCCGGCCTCGATCTGGATGATCCCGGTGAGCGGGGTGGCGCCTCCGACGACGACGGGGGCCAGTCGTCGGGTGGTCGTGCCGTCGCCCAGCTGGCCGGATGCGTTCAGCCCCCAGCACCGCGCCTGACCGGTGATCAGCAGCGCGCAGGAGTGCCCCGCCCCTGACGAGACCTGGACGACCCCGCCGAGCTGCTCCCCGCCGCCCACTGCGTTGACGGTGACCGGGGTGGTGCTGTCGGAGAGTCCGTTGATCCCCAGTTGTCCGCTGCTGTTCCCTCCCCAGCAGCTCGCGTTCAGGTCCGCGAGCGCCACGCAGGTGTGCGCGGTCCCCGCCGAGAGCTGTGTCGCTCCCGAGAACCCGGCCACCTCGACCGGGCTGGAACGGTCGGTGATCGACCCGTCCCCGACCTGCCCGTCGTCGTTGTTCCCCCAACAGTTGGCGAGTCGGGCCGAGCTCGTGCCGGTGTCGCCGACCACGCACGACCCGAACCCGCCCACGTCCACCTGGGCGGTCCCGAGCCGGAAGGCCGGAAGGTCGACGGTGACCGGGGAGCCGTTGCTGACCGTGAACACGCCGACTCCCAGCTGGCCGGAGCTGTTCAGTCCCCAGCATGCGGTCCGACCCGTGGTGAACAGCGACACGCAGGCGTGGCCGTCGCCGGCGGAGATCTTCCGGATCCCCGTCAACGGGGTGGCGCCGCCGATCACGACGGGGGTCGTGCTGTTCGCCGAGCCGCCGTTGCCGAGCTGGCTGCTCGTCGCCGCCCCCCAGCACCTGCCCTCGTTCGAGGTGAGCACGGCGCAGGTGAAGGCGTCGCCGGCGGAGATCTCCTGAATGCCTCCCAGCGGGGTGCTCCCGCCGACGGTCGCAGGCAGCCTGCGTTGCGAGGTGGTGCCGTCACCGACGGCGCCGGAACCGTTCGCTCCCCAGCAGCGGGCCTCGCCGGAGGTGAGGAGCGCACAGGTGTGGCCCTGCCCCGCTGTGATCTGGACGACGCCCGTCAGCGGCGTGGCACCACCCACGACGACGGGGGAGAGTCTGGTCGTCGAGGTGCCGTCACCGAGCTGACCGTTGTTGTTCAGCCCCCAGCAGCGCGCGGTGAGGTTCGTCATGACGGCGCAGGTGTGGGATCCACCGGCGGAGAGCTGGAGGACCTTGGTGAGCGATCCGCTGCCGCCGACACCGGAGACGGTCACCGGTCGGGGGCTCGACGTCGTGGTGTTGGTGCCGAGCTGACCCAGGTCGTTGCGGCCCCAGCAGCGCGCCTGACCGTTCTCCAGTCGGGCGCAGGTGTGTTGGTCGCCGGAGGTGACCTGGACGGCACCAGTCAGTCGCCCACCCGATTCCCCGATGACGAGCCGCGAGGCGAGATCGCTCGCGGTCGGGTTGCCGAGCTGGCCGCGTTCGTTGGACCCCCAGCACCGCACCAGTCGGCTGTCCTCCCGGTCCTGCACCACGATGGCGCAGGCGTGCTGCCCGCCGACGGCGAGCGAGTCCAGGTAGGTGTAGCGGGACGCGGCCGTGACCGCGCTGGTGACACCCGAGGCGGAGACCCGGACGTCCACCGACCCGCCGCCCGGCGGCGCGACGGCTCGGATCAGGGTGGGTGAGATCCGGGCGAAGACGGTCGGCGCTCCCCCGAACGTGACACCGCTGACGGCGTCCAGGTTGGCCCCGATGATGTCGATCTCCTCGCCGCCATCACTGGGGCCGTCGGTCGAGGAGAGGCGGGTGATGATGGGTCCGCCCGTGTAGGTGAACTCGGTGGTCGAGGTGCTGAGGGCGGTGCCCTTCGGGTTCGTCACCAGGACGACGACGGTCCCGGTGCCCGGTGGCGCGACGGCGGTGATCAGGTGGTCGGACACCACCGAGAACAGTTGCGCCGGGGTCCCGCCGAACGTGACTCCGGTGGCGCCCGTGAAGTTGGCGCCGGCGATCTGGATGGCCGTGCCGCCCGCGGCGGGCGCGGTACTCGGTTCCAGGTTGTTGACGAATGGCCGGGCGTCACCGCTGAAGTACCCCTGCACGTCGATGAGCACGTGGGTGCCGGCGGCGGAGAAGTTGAACACCGACAGGTCCAGGGCACCGTTCACGAGCGGGAGTCGCCCCAGGGTGACGGTGCCGGTGTTCGAGATGCCGATCCCGGCGCGGTAGTTGATGAACGCGGCCGAGGGGGTGGTGCCGTTGTTGGGGGCGATGCGGAGGAATCCGTCGGCCAGCGCTCCGGTGACCGTGACGGTGATCTCGACGGCCTGTGCGCCGTCGGGGATCCCGCACCCCCCGGCGGCGCCTCCCTGGCCGCTGATGTTGGACCCGGAGATCTGGAACGACCGGCTTCCGAACGGGTTGGGGGCGGTGGCGC
>CAIQNH010000160.1 GCA_903873135.1 uncultured Actinomycetes bacterium | reverse complement strand
GGGTGCCAACGTGGGACTCCTGCGATTCCTGGACCGTCCGGACGACGGCGAGTGGGTCGGCCTCTGTCCGCACGACGTCGGCTTCGCCGAGGACTGCCTGGAGCGGCTGCTGCAGTCGGTGACGTCGGTGTCCGCAGCCGGGCTCGCCTGCGCCGACGTGGGTGACGGGATGGTCCCCGTGATCGACCCGTACTTCGGGGGTCTGACGGTGCCGGCCCGGCGCTGGCGTCCGGGCGACTGCGACCCCGTGGCGGGGGAGGGATGGGAGGACGTCGCCTACCCCCACGGCACGTTCATGCTGTTGCGGCGCGGCTGCATCGAGGAGATCGGCGTGTTCGACGAGCGCTACTTCTCGTACTGCGAGGAGGCCGACCTGGCGGTCCGGGCCCGGCGGGCGGGCTGGCAGGTGGGACTGGTGCGTGGGGCCCGGGTCACCAACCTCCACCTGGGGTCGTCGGTGCCGTTGGTGGACTACCTCCAGACGCGCAACACGATCCTGTTCGTGCGGGAGCTCAGCGGGCGGTACCACGCCGCCGTGCGCACCGTGATCTCGGTGGTCCAGGCGGTGCTGGGCACGATCTGGCCCTCACGACGTCCGCTCGTGTTCGACGCCCGGGCCCGCTGGCGCGGTGTGGTCGACGCCCTCCGCGGTCGCTACGGCCCACCGCCGGCCGACCTGGGTGCGCCTCAGGCGGTGACGACCTCGTCCTGAGTGGCGGGGCTCGTCGGGCCGTCCCGGCCGGTCCGGTCGTGCAGCGTGCGGAGGCGCCACAGTGTCGCCCCGGCGACGAGGTAGAGGACCAGGGCGAGGAGCTGCACCGCCCGGAACCCGAACGACATGGACAGGATCGTGGTCAGCACCGACCCGATCACGGAGAAGACACCGTTGATCGCCCACGCCCAGGCGACGTACTCGTCGGCGTGGTTCGTCATCCCACCGACGGTCCGCAGACCGAGCGGCATGAACATGCCGAGGCACAGGCCGAGGGGAGCCAGGATCACGAAGGCGAGCAGGACCCGGACGGCGAAGGGTGCCGAGAGCGTGGCGTCCGTGATGGGCGTGAGCGCGAACCGGTAGAACACCGTGAGGAGCACGAGCACCGCCAGGAGGGGACCGATCACTCCCTTGGGGTTGTCGGCGAACCGGTTCGACAGGAGGGCGCCGAGACCGGTGAAGACGAGGATCGAGGCCAGCGTCACAGTCAGCGAGTACGTCGGGAAGCCCAGGTACTCGGTGAGCCGCTGGATCATCGTGACCTCGTAGAGCATGAAGGCCAGGCCGAGGGCAGCGAAGTAGACCGCCGAGCTGCCCTTGGCCGGCATGGCGCGCCACTCCTCCTTGACCACGAGGAACGGCAGCAACAGGAACAGCACGGCGAACACGGCGGCGATCAGCAGGAGCAGCAGCAGGACGCGCTCGCCGACCCCGGTCTCACGGTCCTGGGGATCGACGCGTTCGGTGATGGAGCTGAGGACGTCGGAGAACGGCACGAAGTGCCAGAAGAACGGTCCGTCGTCGGTGATCGCATCGACGTCGTACGGGTAGTCGGCGAGGATCGCCTCGATCTCCTGGTCGCTGGCGGTGGGGAGCTGCGAGACGATGCCGGGTGCGGGTTCGAAGCCGGGGGCGTAGATGAGCGTGCCACCGTCGGCGTCGGGCACGTTCGCCACGAAGCGCTCTACCTCCTCCGGGGTGAACGGCTCGCGCTTCAGGG
>CAIQNH010000159.1 GCA_903873135.1 uncultured Actinomycetes bacterium | reverse complement strand
GTGACCACGCCGTCCTTGCCGACCTTGTCGATGGCGTCGGCGATGACCTCGCCGATCTGCGGGTCGGCGGCGGAGATGGCGGCCACCTGGGCGATCTCGGACTTCTCGTCGACCTCCTTGGCGGCGGCGGCGATGGAGTCGACCGCCGCAGCCACGGCGCTCTCGATGCCGCGCTTCACACCGATCGGGTTGGCGCCGGCGGCCACGTTGCGCAGGCCCTCGCGCACGAGCGCCTGGGCGAGCACGGTCGCCGTCGTCGTGCCGTCACCCGCCACGTCGTTGGTCTTGGTGGCGACCTCCTTGACGAGCTGGGCGCCCATGTTCTCGAACGGGTCCTCGAGCTCGATCTCCCGAGCGATCGAGACACCGTCGTTGGTGATGGTGGGGGCGCCGAACTTCTTGTCGAGGACGACGTTGCGGCCCTTCGGACCGATGGTCACCTTGACGGCGTCGGCCAGGCGGTTCACGCCGGCCTCGAGCGAACGACGAGCCTCGTCGTCGAACTTCAGGATCTTGGACATGTGGTTGCCTCTCGGTTGATCAGTGGTGGTGGGACGTCAGGAGCGGGACGTCACTTGACGATGGCCAGGACGTCACGGGCGTTGAGGATCAGCAGGTCCTCACCGTCGCTGGAGATCTCGGTGCCGCCGTACTTGGAGTAGACGACGGTGTCGCCGACCGAGATGTCCATGGGCACGCGCTCGTTGTCGTCACCGAAGCGACCCGGGCCGACGGCCACGACCTCACCCTGCTGGGGCTTCTCCTTGGCGGTGTCGGGGATCACCAGACCACTGGCGGTGGTCTCCTCGGCCTCGTTCGGCCGGACGACGATGCGGTCCTCGAGGGGTTGCAAGCTCACGGTTGCCTCCATGGGGCGGTTAGCACTCTGACTGGACGAGTGCCAAGGATAGCACTCGGCGGTGGGGAGTGCTAACCGGCCCGGGGCCGGGGTCACCCACCCCGGTGAGCGGTCGCTCAGGCCGGGACCGGGCTGATCCACCGTCCGTGGAAGTCGGCGTGCGCCAGCAGCCGGTCCCCGCCACCCGGCCAGCGACGCAGCCACAGCGCCGCCCGGGTCCGGCCCCACTCGTCCGGCTCGTAGCGGAGCCAGGCCAAGGGTGCGGCGGCGGTGGCCCGACGACCGGCCTCCTCGAGCGTCTCGGTGATCCGCCACCGCTGGTCGACCGGGATGTACTGCCAGACGATCGAGTGCTGCACGAGGGTCGGCGCCGCCGGAGCGGCGAGCACCTCCGACAGGGCGTCGGCGGTGTCGACCACCGCACGCAGGTCGGCGGGCACCTCGGCGGCGACCGATGCAGCGGCCCGCACCCGGGCGATCCGCTCGGGCTGGTCCGGCCACACGAACGACAACAGCGTCGCCAGCCCCTCCGAGTCGGTGACGTCGACCGGGTGCGGGTCCAGGCCGATCCGCTCGACGACGGCCCCCTGCGACGGAACCCCGGCCGATCGAGCGTCGTCCCCGACATCAGGATCGACACCTGGGTCGGCGAACCCGCGCACCTCGGGACGGAGCCGCACCGGCGAGTCGGGCGGGCCGAGCCGCAACGACCCGAGGCGGACCTCGTAGCGGTCGTGGCGGAGGTTCAGTCCCCCCGAGCACCCCAGCTCGACCAGCCGGACGCCGTCGGGCAGGCCGGCGAGGAGGGCTCCGTACGCGAGCGCCGCGGCACGACCCACCTCGTTCGTCTGGACCTCCCGGGCCAGGCCGGCGTCGAGTTCGACCGGGTGCTCGGCGACGAGCGCGGCCCACGCGTCGCCGAGCTCGGCGTCGTCGTCCGGGACGACTCCCCCGCAGCTCGGCAGGCACGCGGCCCAGGACGGCGCCCGACCCACCAGGGCCAGTCGGTGGGCCGCCCCGACCAGGCGGAGCGGTCCGGCCTGCCCGAACCGGAGCGCTGCGTGCGGTCGGAGGACCGACCAGGTCGACCCCTCGGCACGACAGTCCTCAGCCAGCAGACGCATGAGGCGTCCGTACAGCGGTGACCCCAGCTCGTCGCACGCCGCGGCCTGGCTGTGGAACCGACCCGCCCACTCGACGGCCGAGGTGGCCACACGGTCGGACGGGGGCGGACTCACGTGGTGGCGAGTCGCTCGTTGGGGTCGGCGCCGCAGTCCAGCGGGGTCGCCCCGTCCCGACGGAGCCGGTACCAGCCCGTCGAGGCGATCATCGCGGCGTTGTCGGTGCACATCTCCCGGCTCGGCAGGAACGCGTGGAGCCCGTCCTCGGCGCAGGCCCCCAGGAACTGTTCCCTGAGCAGGGAGTTGGCGGCCACCCCGCCGCCCAGTGCCAGCGCCGCAGCGCCCGTCGCCTCCGCCGCCCGGCGGGCCTTGGCCACGAGCACGTCCACGACCGCCTGCTGGAAGCTCGCGGCCACGTCCTCGGTCGCCACCTGCGGGTTGGCCCGTACGTGGTTCACCACCGCGGTCTTCAGGCCGCTGAAGGAGAAGTCGAGGCCGTCACCGAGCATCGACCGGGGGAACGCGATCGCCTCCGGGTCACCGGACATGGCGATCGAGTCGATCGCCGGACCGCCCGGGTAGCCGAGGCCGAGGAACCGGGCGACCTTGTCGAACGCCTCGCCGGCGGCGTCGTCGAGCGTCTGACCGAGCAGCCGGTACCTGCCGTGGTCCTCGACGTGCACGAGCAGGGTGTGCCCGCCCGAGACCAGCAGGACGACCATCGGGAACTGCAGGTCCGGGTCCTCGAGGAACCCGGCGTAGAGGTGGGCCTCGAGGTGGTTGACCGCCACGAACGGGACGTCCCAGGCCAGCGCCAGCGCCTTCGCTGCGGACACGCCGACCAGCAGCGCTCCGATCAGGCCGGGTCCGGTCGTGGCCGCCACGGCGTCCACGTCCTCCCCGTCGAGCCCGGCCTCGAGCAGCGCCCGGGCCATGACCGGGATGATGAGCTCGTTGTGGGCCCGACTGGCGATCTCCGGGACCACCCCGCCGTAACGGGCGTGCAGGTCGACCTGGCTGCTCACCACCGACGAGAGGACGTCACGGCCACCACGGACGCACGCCACGGCGGTCTCGTCGCAGGAGGTCTCGACGCCGAGCACGATCGTCGACTCGTCGACGACCGGCGCGTCGACCGGTGCGGCCCCGGTGAGGTGCTCGTTCACGTGGGGTCCTCCTCGACCGGCCCGGTGACCACGACGAGCTGCGAGGGGAGCGCGGCCTCGATGCCGTCGAGCCTCGAGGCGTAGTCGTCGGTCGTCACGTCGTGCGCCCACATGACCAGCGCGTCCTCTCGGTTGTCCCGGTAGTAGGCGCGCCGGATGCCCCCGGGGGCGAATCCGAACCGGCGGTAGAGGGACTGGGCGGGACGGTTGGTGATCCGGACCTCCAGGGTCACGGCGTCCACGCCCCGGTCGGCCACCCGCCGGAGCGCCACCAGCAGCAGTCGGGACGCCACGCCCTGCCGGCGCAGGTCGTCGGCCACGGCCACGGTGGTCACGTGGGCCTCGTCCGGGTTGAACATCACCCCGCAGTAGCCGACCACCACGTGGCTGCGCAGCGCCACCACGTAGGAGCGGGTCGGCCCCATCCGCAGCTCGTCGCGGAACAGTCGCTCCGACCACGGGCGAGGGTTGGTGGCCTGCTCCAGTTCGACGACCCCGCGGAGGTGCCGGGCGCGCATCGGTGCCACCACGATCCCGTCGGTGCGCGGCAGGTCGACCGCGTCCACGCCCCTCACCGTCCGTCCCGGATCGCCCAGTTGATCTCGGCGTCCGGCCGCCGCAGGTAGATCGGCTCGATCACGTCGGGTCGCTCGAACTGCTCCCGCAGCGCGCTGGCGTGCGCCAGCTCGACGAGCGCCTCGGCCGACGGGTAGCTGTCGCCGGTGTCGACCAGCTCGACCTTGGCCAGACCGTCGAACGCCTCGGGGTAGCGCTGCGCCCCCTCGCCGACGAGCAGGACCTCCTCGCCCGACGCGAGCAGCTCGCTCGCCAGGTCGTCGGGGGTGCCGATCAGGTGGTCGGTGATGCGCTGCACCCCGCCGGGAACCTGTCGGTAGCACGCGTAGTAGAGCTCGCCCCGCCGGGCGTCGACGGTCGTCACGATCAGGCGTCCGGAGAAACGGACCCGGAACGCGAGCAGGTCCAGACTCGACACCCCGATCATCGGCACCCGGAGCGCGAACGCCAGCGACTTGGCCGTCGCCACCCCGACCCGCAGGCCCGTGAACAGGCCCGGCCCCACGTCGACGGCGACGACGCCGATCTCCGACAGCTCCACCCGGGCCCGCTCGCACGCGAACTCGATGCTCGGCACCAGGTACTCGGCGTGCCGGCGCCCCTTGGCGGCGTGGACCGAGGCCAGCACGCCCTCGTGTCCGCCGATCGCGCAGCCCACCTGGGTCGTCGCCGTCTCGATCCCCAGGATCAGCACGGCTCCGCACCGCCCTCGGCGTCCGGCTCGAGCCACGGCCCCAGGGCGGTCTGCACCGACCGCACCCGGGCCGACCACGTGGGGCCGACCGCCAGCAGCTCGATCGACCGCTCGTCCGGGTCCGCCGACGCGTGGAGGTGCACCTCGAGGAAGTCGGCCGGCAGCACGCCGGTGATGGTGTCGCCCCACTCGATGAGGGTCACGCCGCCGTCGTCGAGCAGCTCGTTCAGTCCCAGGTCGAGCGCCTCGTTGACCTGCTCGAGGCGGTAGACGTCGAGGTGGTTGAGGTCGAGCCGACCGGTGTAGCTCTGGACGAGCGCGAACGTCGGACTGGTGATCTGTTCGTCGATCCCCAGACCTCGGCCGAACCCCTGACAGAAGGCGGTCTTGCCCGAACCCAGGTCGCCGACGAGGAGCAGCAGGTCGCCGGGGCGGGCGAGCTCGGCGAGCGCCGCGGCGGCGTCGCGGGTGGCCTCGGCCGAGGTCGTCCGCAGCCTGACGGTGCGCCGCATCACGCAGCCGCCCCGGCGAGCAGCGACCCGGCGAGCCGCACGTCGTGACGGAACCGCTCCAGGGCGGCCGAGCCGCCGCGGAGCACCGCGGCGGGGTGGAGCGTGGGGACCAGGTGCGCGTCCCGCCACGGGTAGCTGCGTCCCCGGAGCCGGGTGATCCCCTCACGCGTCCCGAGCAGGAGCCGGCTCGCGAAGTTCCCGACGGTCAGCACGACGGTGGGCGACACCACCTCGAGCTGCTCGTCGAGCCACGGTCGGCAGGCCGCCACCTCGGCCGGCCGCGGATCACGGTTCTGGGGCGGGCGGCACTTCACCACGTTGACGATGCAGCAGTCCGCCGGGTCGAGTCCGGTCTCCTCGCCGATCACCCGGCGCAGCAGGGTGCCGGAGCGACCCACGAACGGCTCGCCGCTCAGGTCCTCCTGCTCCCCCGGCGCCTCGCCCACCACGACGAGCGGCGAGTCCCGGTGGCCGGTGCCGAACACGACCTGGGTGCGGGTGGTCGACAGCTCGCAGCGGGTGCACCCGGCGGCACGGTCCCGGAGCTCGAGGAAGGCGTCGACCACGACCCGCATCGTACCGGGCGTCGAGCGGGGTCTCTCAGCCGGGATACGAGCGCGGCAGGCGGGTGCCGAACCCGACGAGCACCTCGTAGGGGATGGTGCCGAGCCGGTCGGCCCACTCCTGGGCGGAGATGGCCTCGTCGCCCTGCGCCCCGAGCAGGACCACCTCGTCGCCGATGCCCACCGACCCGTCGCCCGTCACGTCGACCATGAGCTGGTCCATCGTGACGGCTCCCACGATGCGTCGACGGCGACCGCCGACGAGCACCTCGCCCCCCGCCAGCCCCAGGTTGCGTGGCACCCCGTCGGCGTAGCCGAGCGGCACGACGGCCACGCAGGTCGGCTCGTCGGCCACGTGGTGCCAGCCGTAGCTGACCCCCTCCCCGGCCGGGACGTGGTTGAGGTACGACACCCGGGAGCGCAGGCGGAGGGCCGGCCGCAGGGTCACGGGCGGCTCGAGCCGAGCCGGGGCCACGCCGTAGGCCGCCAACCCGACCCGCACCAGGTCGTACCGGGCCTCGGACAGGTGGAGCGCGGCGGCAGAGTTGGCGGCGTGCCGGAGGCCGGGGTCCACGCCGGACCCGGCGAGCTCGGCGAGCACCCCCTCGAACCGGTCGAGCTGGACGCGGTTCTCGGGGCGTTCGGGCGTGTCGGCGAGCGCCAGGTGGGTGAAGGTCCCCACCACCACGAGCCCGGCGTCGAGCGCCGTGCGCACCAGTCCAGCGGCGACACCCACGGGAGCGCCCACCCGGTGCATGCCGGTGTCGACCTTGACCTGCACCGACCACCCGGGCCGGATCGCGGCGGCGGAGCGGACCCCTGCCTCCGTGTAGAGCGTCGGGGTCAGGTCGTGGGTCGCCGCCACGCGCAGCTCGGCCTCGGTGGGTTCCGACAGCAGCATGACGGGCGTGTCGACGCCGGCGGCACGCAGCTCGGCGCCCTCCCCGGCGAGGGCGACGGCCAGCCAGGACGCGCCGCCGGCCACCGCCGCACGAGCTGCGTCGGCCGCGCCGTGCCCGTAGCCGTCGGCCTTCACGACCACGCACACGCTGGCGGGGGCGACGAACGCCGCGACGGCCGCCACGTTGGCCCGGATCGCGTCCAGGTCGACGTCGATCAACGAGGGGCGGGACACGAGCGCAGGCTAGGCGGCCCGTCCCGCCTCGTCAGGACTCGTCGTCGGCGTCGACCGACCCGAGCGCGTCCCAGGCGGCCGGGAGCGCCGCAGCCACGTCGGCGGCGACGGTGCCCCGTCGAGGGCACCGACCGGCGGCCCTGCCGTGGAGGTGGGCGGCGGCGGCCGCCGCCCGGAACGGCTCGGCGCCGCAGGCCACGAACGCCGCCACGACGCCGGTGAGCACGTCCCCCGTCCCCGCCGTGGCCAGCCGGGCGTCGCCCGACCGCACCAGGAGCGCCGACCCGGACGGATCCGCCACGACGGTGGTGGGGCCCTTCAGCAGCACCACCGCACCGGTCGCGACGGCCAGGCCACGGGCGGCGGCGAGCCGGTCGTCCCCGGGGGGTGAGCCGACCAACCGCTCGTACTCGCCGTCGTGCGGCGTGAGCACCGTGGGCGACGTCCGGGTCGACAGGACCGCCGGAGCGTCCGTCCCGAGCGACCACAGGGCGTCGCCGTCCACGACGACCGGCACGTCCACGCGACCCAGGAGCGACCGGACGCCGGCGACCGCGTCGGTGCTGCGGCCCAGCCCGGGACCCACCGCGAGCACACAGAACCGACGTTGGTCAGCGACGACCGACGCCGCCCAGTCCCGCTCCGGGAGGGCGACGACGACCGACTCGAGCGGCGCGTCCACCGTGGTCGCACCGGGTACGGAGAGCCGCACGTAGCCGGCACCGGAGCGGAACGCCGCGGTGGCCGCCAGGGTCGGCGCGCCGACCATGCCCGGCGACCCGCCCACGACCCACACGGCGTGACGCCACTTGTGGTCGTCGGGCCCGCGCTCCGGCACCCAGGCGCGCACGTCGGCGTCGGTGACCAGGGCGGCGGTGGCACCACCGACGTCGAGTCCGATGTCGGCCACCACGACCTCACCCGCGTGCTCGGGGCCGGAGCCGAGCAGGAGGCCCGGCTTGAGCGCGGCGAAGGTCACGGTCGCCACGGCGTGCGCCGGCCGCCCGGCGGTGGCGCCGGTGAGACCGTCGACCCCCGAGGGGACGTCGACGGCGAGCACTGGTGCGCCGTCCGGGTCCGGGAAGTCGAACGTGCCACGGAACCCGGTCCCGAACGCGGCGTCGACGACCAGGTCGGACGGCGGCAGGACCGGTGGACACGCTCGGGCGTCGACCACCTCGACCCTGACCCCGCGCCGGGCGAGCAGATCCGCAGCCACCCGACCGTCGTCACCGTTGTGCCCCGGCCCGGCGACGACCACCACCCGGCGGCCGTAGCCACCGCCGAGCAGGTCCGACGCGGCACGAGCCACGGCGCCCGCCGCACGGCGCACGAGGACCTCGAACGGCTCGGGGGCCGACCGGTCCACCTCCGCCATCTCGGCCGGGGTCAGGACGGGGATCACACCGTCAGGCTAGGGGGCGGGGGCCGACGGCCGGTCGGCCGTTCAGGACTCGGCGAGCGCGACGGCGTGCGCCGTCGAGTCGGTGTGGGTCAACGAGAGGTGCCACCGGACGACCCCGAGCTCGGCCGCGCGGGCCGCGGCCCGGTCGTGCAGCTCCACGAACGGGGCGACGTCGCCACCTCCGTGGACCTCAACGTCGGTGGCCGGGACGGCCGACAGACCCACGCCGAGCACCTTGACCACCGCCTCCTTGGCGGCGAACCGGGCAGCGAGTCCGGGCACCGGATCACGACGGTCGGCGAGCCGGGCCCGCTCGCCGGGACGGAAGAGCCGGTCGAGGACCCCCGGGGTCCGGTCGACGACCTGCCGGAACCGGTCGACGTCGACGAGGTCGGTCCCGATCCCGACGACGGCCACGGCCCGCTCAGCTGCGCCAGCGGTTCGCCAGCGACAGGATCGGCTCGCACAGCAGGTCGACCACCGACTGCTGGGCCAGCAGGTCGTCCCGGAAGGCCTCCTCGGTCTCCGTGACCGCGTCCTTCAGCGCCTGGTAGCGCCGCCGGTACCCCTGGAGGACCGCCCGGGCCGTCGACGCCGACAGCGAGTCCGCCAGGTGCACGTGGAGCAGCACGAGCCCGGTGGTCACGCCGTCCTTGGTCTCGGGAACGATCACCACCGTCCGACCGTCGCTGCGCCCCTCGGCCACGAGGAGCTCCTGCTCACGGGCGACGAGCGCCTTGGTGCCCCGCAGGCGCGGGTCCCGATCGACCCTCGACGGCAGACCGACCGACACACCCGACCGGTCCAGGACGACGAGCGTCGCGTGCTCCGGGTCGGCCCCGTCCTCGACCGCGTACCGGGTGGAGCCCGTCACCTCGACCACGGCCGGGTCGAGCTCTCCGAGCGTGCGCAGGGTCGAGTAGGTGAGACGGTCGCGAGCGGAGCCCGCGGACACGACGGCGGCGACGAGCGGCACCTCGAGGAGCGACTCGTCGCTCCGGCTGATGCCCACCGTCACCGTCTTGGCCTGGTGCTTGATCGCGTCGATCGGTCGCGTCAGCTCCTCGATCGCCGCGGTCAGCCCCGCCGAGAGGTCGTCGAGCAGGACACCGGGCGTGCCCACCTTGCCGAACTCCACCTGGTAGCCGTCGAGTGCGCTCACCCCGGCGAGGTAGCGGAGCTGGCCCGCGAGCCGCACCGCCGTGCTGGCCTCGAGGTGACCGTTGAGCTCGCCCGTGCGCAACGAGTCGTGGAACCCAGCGGTGGCGGTGGCCACCTGCGTGCGCACCGCCGCCAGCACCGCAGCCGGGTCGACCTCGGGTCCGGCGCCGGCGACCTCCGACTCGATCGTCGAACGGATGGTGCGCAGCGGCTGCGCCTGGGCGTCGATCGCCAGCGCGGCCTCGTAGCCGAACAGGTGGCCGACCATGGTGGCGAGCACGAAGCCGAGCCGTGGGTGGGTGTCGGGCACCGAGAGGACGGCGAGCGCCGAGGTGAACGCCCGGTCGGACTCCGAGGCGACCACGATCGGGGCCGCCTTGTGCGCCCGGAAGATGGCGACCTCCTTGGCCACGTCGTCGGCGGTCGAACCGACCAGACCGGCGGCGCACACCAGGATCAGCGGCTCGGAGCTCAGGTCGATGTGCTTCTTGTCCTCCGTCGCGTCGCAGGCGATCGACTTGTAGCAGAGCTCCGAGAGCTTGATCCGCAGCTCACGAGCCGCGATCTGGTTGACGCCGTTGCCGACGATCGCCCAGTAGCGACGGGACGGCACGAACGCCTGGGCGGCAGCGGCGATCTCCTCGCGCCGTCCGAGCGTGGTCTCCAACGCCGCCGGGATCCGGCTGAGCGCGACGAGCAGCTCCTGCTCGTCCGGGTCCCCCACACGACGGGCCCCCGGTACGTGCTCGGCCACGGCGTAGCCGAGGAGCAGTCCGGCGGCCACCTGCGAGTAGAACGCCTTGGTCGACGCGACGCTCATCTCCACGTCGCGGCCGTCGGAGGTGTAGAGCACCCCGTCGGCCTTGTCGGTCAGGTCGCTGTTGCGGCGGTTGACGATGGCCACCACCGGGGCGCCCCGGCCCCGCACCAGGTCCACCGTGCGGTTGGTGTCGGTCGTGGTCCCCGACTGGCTGATCGCCACGACGAGCGTGTCCGACATGTCGCTGCGCATCCGGAACCCGGACAGCTCCGTGGCCGGCAGGGCCTCGACCCGGACGGCCGTCTCGGCGAGCAGCTCGGTCAGGTGGTGGGCCAGGCTCTGGCCGGCCACCGCTGCGGTCCCCTGGCCGATCACCAGCACCTGCGTGATCCGACCCGAACCCAGGCGTTCGACGACGTGCGCCGGCAGGGTCTCCTCGCCGAGCACCACCCGGAGGGCACCGTCGTCGGCCTCCACGAGCTTGCCCCTGAGCGTCTTGCGGAACGACGCCGGCGAGTCGCTGATCTCCTTGAG
>CAIQNH010000158.1 GCA_903873135.1 uncultured Actinomycetes bacterium | reverse complement strand
GTGGTGGACCCTGAGTCCGGGCGACTGGCCGGCGGTGACGAGGGTCCGGGACGCCTGGCTGACCCGGGGACGATCCTCGCCGCCGTCGAGGACGTGCTCGGCGTGCGACGCGACCTCGAGGGGCTCGACGTGGTGGTGACCGCCGGGGGCACACGGGAACCGATCGACCCGGTCCGGTTCCTGGGCAACCGCTCCTCGGGCAAGCAGGGGCACGCGATCGCCGAGGCCGCGTCCCGCCGGGGCGCCGCCGTCACGCTCGTGACCACGACCGGCGTCGCGGGTCCCCCCGGTGCCCGGGTCGTCCGGGTGGGGACGGCGGACGAGATGCTGCACGCCGTGCGGGCGTGCGCGCCGGCGGCCGACGTGGTCGTGATGGCCGCTGCGGTCGCCGACTTCACCCCGGTGGCCCCGGCGGAGCACAAGCTCAAGAAGTGCGACGGCGTCCCGTCGATCGAGCTGCGCCCGACGGTCGACATCCTCGCCGAGCTGGGTCGTGACCGGGTACCGGGACAGACGCTGGTCGGGTTCGCCGCCGAGACCGACGACGTCGTCGCGCACGCCACGTCCAAGCTCGCTGCCAAGGGGGTCGACCTGATGGTCGTCAACGACGTCTCGGCACCGGGCGCAGGGTTCGAGCACGACACGAACGAGGTCCGCATCCTGGGGGCCGGGGGCGAGCTGGCCCACGTGGCACTCCGCTCCAAGCTCGAGGTGGCCGACGCCGTGCTCGACGCGGTCGTCGTGCACCGGGCCCGCTGAGCCGGACGGGCGGGGGAGTCGTCGGGTGCGTCGCTGGACCTTCACCTCCGAGTCGGTGACGGAGGGACACCCGGACAAGCTGGCGGACCAGATCTCCGACGCCGTGCTCGACGGTCTGCTGGCCGAGGACCCAGATGCCCGGGTGGCGTGCGAGACCTTCGTGACCACGGGACTGGCCATCGTGGGCGGCGAGATCTCCACGACGGCCTACCTGGACATCCCGGCCACCGTCCGCCGCACGATCTGTGAGGTCGGCTACGACAGCGAGAGCTACGGCTACGACGGCCGGACCTGCGGGGTCCTGGTCGCCCTGGACCCTCAGTCCGCCGACATCTCCCGAGGTGTGGACCGCTCCGAGGAGGACCGGGCCGACGACGGCAGCGTCACCGACGACCTGGACCGTCAGGGCGCGGGTGACCAGGGGATGATGTTCGGCTACGCCGTGCGGGAGACCGAGGAACTCGTGCCGCTCCCGATCCACCTGGCCCACCGTCTCGCCGAGCGGCTGGCCGAGGTCCGACGTGACGGGACGGTCCCGTACCTGCGTCCCGACGGCAAGACCCAGGTCACCTTCGAGTACGAGGACGGCCGACCGGTGGCCCTGCGGACCGTGCTGATCTCGGCCCAGCACAACGACGGCGTGGACCGGGACACGGAGATCCGTCCGGACCTGCTCGAGCACGTCGTACGACCGGTCGTGCCCCCGGAGTTCGCCGACGACGACTACGAGGTCGTGGTCAATCCCACCGGCCGCTTCGTCGTCGGTGGTCCGGTCGGCGACGCAGGCCTGACGGGTCGCAAGATCATCGTCGACACCTACGGGGGAGCGGCACGTCACGGCGGCGGCGCGTTCTCGGGCAAGGACCCGTCCAAGGTCGACCGGTCCGCCGCCTACGCCGCCCGCTGGGTGGCCAAGCACGTCGTCGCCGCAGGTGCAGCGAGCCGGTGCGAGGTCCAGGTGGCCTACGCCATCGGTGTCGCCCGGCCGGTCAGCGTGCTGGTCGAGACGTTCGGGACCGGCGTCGTGTCGCCCGAGGCGCTCGACGCCGCGATCGGCGAGCTGTTCGACCTCCGGCCGGCAGCCATCGTCCGGGACCTCGACCTGCGACGACCCGTGTACCGCCCGACGGCGGCGTACGGACACTTCGGGCGCACCGGCGAGACGTTCACGTGGGAGCACACCGACCGGGTCGACGCGCTCCGCAGCGCGTTGGGCCTGGCCTGACCCGGTGGACGGGCCCTCGGCGGTCTCCGTCCTGGTCGACGTCCCGGCGATCGACCGGGCGTTCGACTACCTCGTGCCGGAGGATCTCGTCGGATCCGTGGAGGTGGGCACCCTGGTGCGTGTCCGGCTGGCGGGCCGGAGGGTCGACGGCTGGGTCCTCGGCGTCGACGTCACACCGCCGGACGGTGTGGAGCTGCAGCCGATCCTGCAGGTGAGCGGGATCGGTCCGAGCGCCGACGTGATCGACCTCTGTCGCTGGGTCGCCTGGCGCTGGGCCGGGCGCCTGCCGAGCGTGCTGCGCCACGGCACGCCGGACCGGCGCGTGCGGAGCGCGCCGGTGGTCGAGCCCCGTCCACCGACGGGCGGGACCCCCGACCCGGTCGCGGCCGAGCTCCTGGCGCGGGGTCCGGGGACCTGGGTGCTCGAGTGGCCCGTCGACGCGGATCCGACGCCCGTGGCGCTCGCCGCTGCGGCGACCGGCCAGGCCATCGTGGTCGCACCCTCCGCTCGGACGGTGACGACGGTGGGGACCAACCTGCGACGTGCCGGAGCGTCGGCAGCCCGGTGGAACCGGGACTTCGCCGCGGCGTGCGGCGGCGCGACGGTGGTCGGTGGTCGGGGAGCGGTGTTCGCTCCGGCCCCGGCGTTGCGGGCGATCGTGGTGATCGACGAGCACGACGAGCGCCTCCAGCAGGAGGAGTCGCCCACGTGGAACGCCCGCGACGTGGCGATCGAGCGGGCCCGACGAGCCGGGGTGCCCTGCCTGTTGGTCACTCCCGTGCCGACGCTCGAGGCCCGCCGTGCTGCGTCGGCACCTCCGGTCGCGGCGAGGAGCGACCTGGCCGCGTCCTGGCCGCGAGTCGAGGTGGTGGACCGCCGCGACGAGGACCGGGGCCGGACGGGCCTGTACTCGCCGACGCTCGTGGAGCGCATCCGATCCGTGCGTGCCGACGGCGGTCGTGTCGTGTGCGTGGTCAACCGGACCGGTCGCGCCCGGCTCCTGGCGTGCCGGTCCTGCGGTCTCGTGGCCGACTGCGAGCGTTGCGGGGCGGTCGTCCGTCTCGACGACGCCGGGACCCTCACCTGCCAGCGCTGTGCCACCGAACGACCGGTCGTGTGCCTCGGGTGCGGCGGCTCCGGTTTCGCGAACCTGCGCCCGGGTGTCACGACGGTCCGGGAGCAGCTCGAGGCGCTGGTGCGGGAGCCGGTGACGGCGGTGACGGGGGGTGACCGCCGGGCGCCCGGGGACCTGCTCGTGGAGTCGACCGGTGTCGTGGTCGGGACCGAGGCGGTCCTGCACCGGGTCCCCGACGCCGGGCTCGTGGCGCTCCTGGACGTCGACGCCGAGCTGCTCGCTCCTCGCTACCGGGCCACCGAGGAGGCGCTCGGGCTCGTCGTGGCCGCCGGGCGACTGGTCGGGGGACGGCGGCGGGGTGGCGGGTCGGTCCTGGTGCAGACCCGCCTGCCCGACCACCCGGTGATCGCCGCCGCCGTGGCCGCCGACCCGGGAGCGCTGGTCGAGTCCACGTGGGCGCAGCGACGACTGCTCGGCGACCCGCCTGCGGCCACCGTGGCGGTGGTGGCCCGAGAGGGCGCAGCGGCGTTCATCGAGCGGTTCGGCGACGTCGCCGGCGTCGAGCGACTCGGTCCGGACGAGTCAGGCCAGTGGCTCCTGCGCAGCGAGGACCAGCGGCTCCTGCTCGACGCGCTCGCGGCGGTCGACCGGCCCCCGGGTCGGTTGCGACTGTGGGTCGATCCGGTGCGAACCCGCTGAGGCGGTCGCCTCAGCGCACCTGCAGGACCCGGTAGCCACGACGTGATCGCACCCGCTCCACGGAGCGACCGCGCTCGGTGAGCCACGCTGCGAGCGAGTCGGCGCCGAGGTGCCTCGACACCACGAGCCAGGCCACGCCGTCGGGACGGAGGCGGTCGAGCCAGTGCTCGAGGAGCGAGTGCAGGGCGTCCTTGCCGATCCGCACGGGTGGGTTGGACACGATCACCGCGAACCGGTGTCCCTCGGGGACCTCGTCGGGCGCAGCCACGCGCACCTCGAGGCCGAGCCGGGCGACGTTCGCCCGGCAGTCGTCGCGCGCCCGGGCGTTCACGTCGACGGCCCACACCTCCCGTCCGGTGCCGCTCGACCGGTGGGCGACGGCGACGGCGAGCGGCCCGTAGCCGCACCCCAGGTCGAGGACGGGTCCCTCCGGCCAGGTGCTCGGCGGGGGGAGCGACTCGAGGAGCAGCGCCGTGCCGGGGTCGATCCTGCGGGGCGAGAAGGTGCCGGTCGAGGTGGTGAGCTCGACCGATTCGCCGTCGATCCGGAGCCGGACCTGCTGCGGGGTGCGCGCCGACCGAGGGTCGTCGGTGAAGTAGTGGTCGGGTCCCGACACCGTCGTCACGGTAGCCTTGGGCCGTGGACGCGCCGCACTCCATCAGGATCATCGGGGACCCGGTCCTGCGCGAGCGTGCGGCCGAGGTCACCGACATCGACGGTCGGCTCGCCCGGCTCTGCGAGGACATGTTCGCCACCATGTACGCCGCACCGGGTGTGGGTCTGGCAGCGCCGCAGGTGGGCGTGGGCAAGCGGTTCTTCGTGTACGACCTGGGCGAGGGCGGCGGTCCCGAGGTGCTGATCAACCCGGTGATCGAGGAGTCCGAGGGGGAGTGGGAGTACTACGAGGGCTGCCTGAGCATCCCCGGCCTCCACTTCGACATCGTCCGACCCCGGGTGGTCCACGTCACCGGCGTCGACCTGGACGGCAACGAGGTCAGCCTCGAGGCCGAGGACTTCCTGGCCCGGGTGATCCAGCACGAGCTGGACCACCTCGACGGTGTCCTGATGGTCGAGCGGCTCGACGAGGACCAGCGTCGAGCGGCGCGACGAGCCGTGCGGAAGCTGCAGCTCGAGTCCAGCGAACCCCAGCCGTCGCTCGGTGCGCGGTTCGGACTGCGGTGAGGATCGTCTACCTCGGCTCTCCCCAGATCGCCGTCCCACCGCTCCGGGCGCTCGTCGGTGCCGGCCACGAGGTGGTGCTGGTGGTCTCCAACCCGGATCGCCGCCGTGGTCGGGGTGGCGTCGCCAGTCCCACGCCGGTCGCCCTCGCCGCCACCGAGCTCGGACTGACGGTCACCGACGACCCCCTCGAGGCGACGAACGTGGGTGCCGAGCTGGGTGTGGTCGTGGCCTACGGGAGGATCCTCTCGAGCGCCGTCCTCGACGCCCTGCCGGTGGTGAACCTCCACTTCTCGCTCCTGCCGCGTTGGCGGGGGGCCGCCCCGGTCGAACGGGCCATCCTGGCCGGTGACGACGTGACGGGCGTCTGCCTGATGGAGGTGGAACCGACGCTCGACACCGGGCCGGTCCACGCCGCCGTCGAGCACCCGATCGGCCCGAGGGTGACCGCTGCCGAGCTGTCTGCCGAGCTGAGTCGAGTGGGCGCCGACCTGCTCGTCGACGCGCTCCGGGACGGGATCGGACCTCCGACGCCCCAGTCGGAGGAAGGCGTCACCTACGCGGCGAAGCTCTCCGCGGCCGACCGCCGGCTCGACTGGAGTCTCCCGGCCGAGGAGCTCGACCGGGTGGTCCGCGTGGGTGGGGCGTGGACGACCTTCCGGGGTCGTCGACTGGGAGTGGTCGCTGCAGTCCCGTCCGACCTCGACGCGACGGGGGCTCCGGTGGTGGATCCGGGTGCGCTCCTGGGATCGCCGGGCCTGCGGGTCCGGTGCGGGGACGGTGCGGCGCTCGACCTCCTGGTGGTCAGACCCGAGGGTCGCTCCGACCAGGACGCTGCGTCGTTCACGCGTGGCTACCGGCCCGACCCGGGGGAACGTCTCGGTGGGTGAGCCGGCTCCGGGAGTCGCCGCCCGGCGGTTGGCCCTCGAGGTGCTGGCCCGGGTGGAGGACGACGACGCCTACGCCAACATCGCGCTCCGCCACGCGCTCGACGGGTGCTCGCTGCCCGACGTCGACCGCCGGCTGGTGACCGACCTCGTCGCCGGCACCGTGCGTCGGCGCCGGGCGCTCGACGCCGTGTGCGACCCGCACCTCCGGACGCCGCCACCCCCGTCGGCGCGGCGTGCGCTCCGGCTCGGTGCCTACCAGCTCGCGGATCGGCCCGACCTCCCTGCGTACGCCGTGGTCTCGACGACGGTGGCGGCCGCACCGAGTCGTTTCCGCGGGCTGGTGAACGCCGTGCTCCGTCGCGTGTCGGCCGACCTCGACGGTGCGCCTCCGAGCTACGCCTCCCCGGCCGAGGAGCTGAGCTACCCGGACTGGATCCACGACCGGCTCGTGGAGGACCTCGGTCCGGAGCCGGCACGCGCCGCGATGATCGCCATGAACCAGCCCCCTCCGGTCCACGTGCGTGCCGACGGCTACGTGCAGGACCTCGCCTCCCAGTGGGTGGCCGGGTCGGTGGGCGCCGGTCCCGGGGAGCTGGTGCTCGACGTCTGTGCGGCCCCGGGGGGCAAGGCGACGGCCGTGGCCGGCGTCGGCGCCACCGTGGTCGCCTGCGAACCGGCGGGTCCACGACTCAGCCTGCTCGCGGACGCCGCCGGTCGCTCGGACCCGGGACGTGTCCTCGTGGTCGGTGCCGACGGTCGTCGGCCTCCGTTCCGCCGGGCCGGCTTCGATCGCGTCCTGGTGGACGCCCCGTGCTCCGGCCTCGGCGTCCTCGGTCGCCGGGCCGACGCCCGTTGGCGCGTCGAGTCCACGGCACCCGAGCGTCTGGCGGACCTGCAGCTCGAACTGCTGCTCGCAGCTGCCGATCTGGTCCGACCCGGTGGCGAGCTGACCTACAGCGTGTGCACCCTGACGCGCGTCGAGTCCGTCGGGGTGGACGAGCGGCTCGCAGCGGCGTCCGTCGATCTGGTCGCGCTGCCGCCTCCGGGGCCCCCGTGGATCCCCTGGGGCCGGGGCGCACTGTTGGTGCCGGTCGGTGGTGAGCACGACGGGATGGCGCTCTTCCGGTACCGCCGATCGGGTCCCGACACTACGATGCGTCCGTGAGCGACCCGGTACCCGAACGTCGGCGTCTGGCCAAGGTCCTGACGGTGTCCGACAGCGTCGACGCCGGCGACCGTGAGGACCTCGGCGGCTCGGCCGTGGTCGAGCGACTGGGCGACGCCGGACTCGAGGTGGTCGAGCACCGAGTGGTGTCGGACTCGGTCGAGGAGGTCGCCAACGCCCTCAGCTACATGGCCTACGGGTTCAACGGCCTCATCGTGACCACCGGGGGCACGGGGTTCGGTCCCCGGGACGTCACCCCGGAGGGCACCGCCCGGGTCCTGGACCGACCGGCGCCTGGTCTGGCCGAGGCCATGCGAGCGGTGAACCCGCTCGGTCGCCTGTCCCGTGGCACCGCCGGGATCCGCGGGGCTGCCCTGATCGTCAACACGCCCGGGAGCCCCCGAGGGGCGATCGAGATGCTCGAGGCCATCCTCGACGTGGTGGACCACGCCGTGGACCTGCTCGCCGGGGTGCACGGCCACCACGACTGAGGAGCGAACCGGCGTGGGGCCCCGGACCCCCCACGTCTAGGCTGGGCGGCCGATGTCCTCCATCGAGCCGGCGGGTGACGCAGTCGATCGTCAGTGCATGACCCGCGCCATCGCCGCCGGCGCCCGGTCACGGTGCCTGGCCCCGCCGAACCCGTGGGTGGGGGCGGTGGTCCGCACCCCGGAGGGGCGGACCTACGAGGGGTCCACGGAGCGGGTGGGCGGTCGTCACGCCGAGATCGTGGCGCTCGACGCTGCGGGTGCCGACGCCGAGGGCGCGACGCTCTACGTGACCCTCGAGCCGTGTTCCCACCACGGTCGCACCCCACCGTGCGTCGACGCCGTCCGCTCCGCCGGGGTGCGTCGGGTCGTGGTCGGCATCGAGGACCCGGACCCGCAGGTGGCCGGCAGCGGGGTGGCCGCGCTCCGTGCGGCCGGGATCGTCGTCGACGTCGGCATCCAGGCGGCGCAGGTCACGAACCAGCTGCGTCCCTACCTGAAGCACCGTCGGACGGGTCGGCCCTGGGTGGTCCTGAAACTCGCGGCGTCGACCGACGGTCGGACGGCGGCGCCGAACGGCTCGAGCCAGTGGATCACCTCGCCCGAGGCCCGGGCCGACGGCCACCGGCTGCGGGCCGAGTCGGACGCGATCCTCGTGGGTGCCGGAACGGTCCGCCGGGACGACCCGTCGCTCACGGTGCGGGACCACCACGATCCGATGGTGCCCGAGCGTGGGGGCCTCGACCCCCGACGGATCGTCCTCGGTTCCGCACCGCTCGACGCCGCCGTGCACCCGTGCACCGAGGTGAAGGGTGAGCTCGCCGACGTCCTGGACCAGCTCGGCGAGGAGGGGGTGGTCCAGCTGCTGGTCGAGGGCGGTGCCCGGGTCGCCGGCGAGTTCCACCGGGCCGGGCTCGTGGATCGCTACGTGGTGTACCTGGCCCCGGCGCTGTTCGGCGGTAGCGACGCGCCGGGTCTCTTCGGGGGGCACGGGGCGTTCGACATCTCCGAGCTCTGGCGGGGCCGGTTCACGAGCGTCGAGCGTGTCGGGGACGACCTGCGCATCGAGCTGACCCCGCTGGACGCCCTGCCCGAGGACGAGGCGGGTGTCCGGTCCGTCGACGGGTCGGTCTGAGGTGTTCACCGGGATCGTCGAGGAGCTCGGGACGGTCGAACGCTGCTCGGGTCCCGACCTGGTGGTGGCAGCGACCACCGTCCTCGAGGACGTCACGCTCGGTGCGTCGATCGCGGTCAACGGGTGCTGCCTCACGGTGGTCGAGTGGTCCGACGGGTGGTGGCGGGCGGAGCTCAGCCAGGAGACCCTGGACCGCACCTCGCTCGGTGGGCTCCGTCCCGGTGACCCCGTGAACCTGGAGCGCCCCGTGCGGCTGGCGGACCGACTCGGCGGGCACCTGGTCCAGGGGCACGTCGACGGCGTCGGTCGGGTGCTCGTCGCGGCCCCCGACCTGGCGGTCGAGGTGCCGGCCGGTCTCGCCCGCTACCTGGTCGAGAAGGGCTCGGTGACGGTGGACGGCGTGAGCCTCACCGTGGTCGACGCCCTCGAGGACCGGTGCACCGTCGCCGTCATCCCCCACACGATGCAGGTGACGACGCTGGGGGTCCGGGCTCCGGGGGATCCGGTGAACCTGGAGGTCGACGTGATGGCCAAGTACGCCGAACGGCTCCTCGTCGGGTACACCAGAGGTGGGGACCGGGACGATTCCGGTCCCGACAGCGGAGGCGAGGAGCCCGGTGGTGCGTGAACCAGTCGAGGAGCAGGGGAGCGTGGGATCCGCCTTCGCCTCCATCCCGGAGGCGATCGAGGCCGTCGCCCGCGGGGAGATCGTCGTGGTGGTCGACGACGAGGACCGCGAGAACGAGGGCGACCTCATCATGGCCGCCGACGCCGCCACACCCGAGAAGATCGCGTTCTTCGTCCGACACACCTCGGGTGTGATCTGCGCCCCGCTCACCGGCGACCGGCTCGACGACCTCCAGATCCCGCTGATGGTGCGCGACAACACCGAGTCGCACCGGACGGCGTTCACCTACTCGGTGGACCTCGTCCACGGGACGTCGACCGGGATCTCGGCGGCGGACCGGGCCGCGACGCTCGTGGCGCTGACCGACCCCGCCACGAGGCCCGGCGACCTGGCCCGGCCCGGCCACATCTTCCCGCTCCGCTACGCCGAGGGTGGCGTCCTCAAGCGGGCGGGCCACACCGAGGCCGCCGTCGACCTGGCACGCCTGGCCGGTCGGGCGCCGGCCGGCGTGCTCTGCGAGATCGTCAACGACGACGGCACGATGGCCCGGGTGCCCGACCTCGTCGAGTTCTGCCGTGAGCACGACCTGCTGCTGATCAGCATCGCCCAGCTGATCCGCCACCGCCGTCAGACCGAGAAGCTCGTGCGCCGGGTGGCGGAGGCCCGCATCCCGACCGACTGGGGGGACTTCACCTGCTACGTCTACGAGTCGCTCCTCGACGGCGAGCAGCACGTGGCCCTGGTCCGCGGCGCGGTGCAGGGCGAGGACGACGTGCTGGTGCGGGTGCACTCGGAGTGCCTGACGGGCGACGTGTTCGGCTCGCTGCGCTGCGACTGCGGGGTGCAACTCGACAAGGCCCTGCAGCGGATCGCCGCCGAGGACCTCGGGGTGCTGGTGTACCTGCGTGGACACGAGGGGCGGGGGATCGGCCTGGGCCACAAGATCCGCGCCTACAGCCTGCAGGAGCAGGGGCGCGACACCGTCGACGCCAACGTGGAGCTCGGCCTGCCGGTGGACTCCCGCGAGTACGGGATCGGCGCGCAGATCCTCAACGACCTCGGCATCACGACCATGCGGCTCATGACCAACAACCCGGCCAAGTACGGCGGACTCGAGGGGTTCGGCCTGCAGATCACGGGCCGGGAGCCGGTGGTGACCGAGCCGAACCCGGAGAACGTCGAGTACCTGCGCACCAAGCGGGAGCGGATGGGTCACCTCTTCGAGGACCAGGACTCGTGACGGGGGAGGTGTCCGGTGGGGCGTGACTTCGTGGCCGTGGGTGCGGACCAGCCCGAGCTGGACGGCACCGGCGTCCGGATCGGCGTGGCGTGTGCCCGGTGGAACCGGGCGATCACCGACCGGCTGCTGGGCGGCTTCACCGCCCGAGCGGCCGCGCTGGGCGTCGACGAGGCCGACGTCGACGTGGCGTGGGTGCCGGGGGCGTTCGAGCTGCCGTTGGCCGCATCGGCGCTCGCCCGCACCGGCCGCTACGACGCGGTGGTGGCGATCGGAGCGGTGATCCGGGGCGACACCGCCCACTTCGACTTCGTCGCCGGCGGGGCCGCCGACGGGTTGCTGCGGGTCCAGCTCGACACCGGGGTCCCCGTGGTCTTCGGGGTGCTCACCACCGAGAACCGGCGTCAGGCGCTGGTGCGCTCCACCGTGGACGGCGACGTCGAGGGCGACGACAAGGGTGCCGAGGCCGCCGAGGTGGCGATCGAGATGGTCGCCGTCCTGCGGGCCATCCAGGCGGGCTGAGCCCGAGGGCCTCAGGTGAGGTCGATCTGCTGGGCGCCGAGCAGGTGGCCGATCGCCTCGGCGGGCACGGGGCGGGAGTAGAGGAAGCCCTGTCCGAGCTCGATCCCGAGCCGGGCGAGCACCGCCTCCTGTTCGACGGTCTCGATGCCCTCGGCGACGACGGACGCCTGGAGCTGGGCGGCGAGGTCCGTGACCGAGGTGATGATCTGACGGTTCGTGGCGTGCTCGAGGGCGCTCACGAACGACCGGTCGATCTTGAGGATGTCGAAGCTGTAGCGGTGGATGTAGCCGAGCGAGGAGTAGCCGGTCCCGAAGTCGTCGATCGCCAGCCGGACGCCGAGTCCGCGCAGCGCCTCCATGCGTGAGCGGACCAGCTCGGTCTCGGTGAGCAGCGAGGACTCGGTCAGCTCGAGCGTCAGGCAGTCCGACGGCAGCCCGTGCTCCTCCAGGAGGTCCGCCACGGAGCCGACCAGCTCGTCGTCGTGGAGCTCGGCGGCCGCCACGTTCACCGCGACCGTGAGGTGCGCCGCCGTCTCCGGCTGGGTCCGACGCCAGTGCGCCAGGTCACGGCACGCCCGTCGACGCATCCACCGACCGAGCTCGAGCACCAGGCCGTGTTCCTCGGCGATGGGGACGAACACGCCGGGGCTCAGGCTCCCGCGCGTCGGGTGGTGCCAGCGGACCAGGGCCTCGAGACCGATGATGCGCTGGGTGCAGAGATCGACCACGGGTTGGTAGTGCGCGTCCAGCTGGTCGGTGGCGAGCGCTGCGGCCAGGTCGGCCCGCAGCTCGAAGCGCGTCATGCTGTCGGCGTGCATCGACGGCTCGAACGCCGTGATGCGGTGGCGGCCGGAGCCCCTGCCCTCGGCCTTGGACCGGTACATCGCCGTGTCCGCCGCGCGGAGGAGGTCCTCTGCGGAGTGGCTCCGGTCGTGGTCGTAGGCGATCCCAGCCGAGGCCGTGACGGTGATGGTGCGGTCGTCGATCTCGACGGGGCGGCCGACGAGCTCCAGCAGGCGCCCGGCCAGCTCGGTCACGCGGTCCTCCCCCCGGGCCCGCTCGACGACGAGGAGGAACTCGTCGCCGCTGCTCCGGGCGGCGACGTCGTCCTCCTCGGCGACCCGGGCGACCCGCTGGGCGATCGTCGTGAGCACACGGTCGCCGACGGCGTGACCGAGGCTGTCGTTGATGCTCTTGAAGTCGTCGAGGTCGATCGAGACCACGGCGACCGTGCTCCGCCCGGGGTTCCGGTCGAGCATGGTGCCGAGCACCGTGCAGGCGTGCGTCCGGTTGGGGAGTCCGGTCAGGCCGTCGTGGGTCGCCTGGTACTCGAGCCGCTCGACCATGGCGGTCCGCTCGGTGACGTCGCGACCGTTGAGCACGTAGGCGCCGAGGGACGGCTCGGCGCGCAGGTCCCGCACGGTGGCCTCGATGTGCCGTCGCCGGCCGGTCACGTCGTCGAACCAGTAGGTGAGCAGGCAGCCGGGTTCCGACGCGGTCGAGCGCAGGGCCTCGTCCCAGTCGAGGGCGCTGTTGGGGAAGAGGTCGTCGAGTTCGAGCACGGCGAGCTGGTCCAGCGATCGACCCGTGAGGGCCCCCACGGACGGGCTGGCGTAGCGGAGCACGCCGTCGGGGAGCACGGCCACGACCAGGTCGCTCGAGTGCTGCACCAGCGCCTTGAATCGGGCCTCCGAGAGCACGAGGCGGTCCTCGGCGGACTTCCGGTCCCCGATCTCACGAGCGGTGAGCACCACGCCCCGCACGTTCGGATCGTGGGTGAGGTCGGTGCCGACCATCTCGAACCAGTGGTAGGTGCCGGCGACGTGACGGAGCCGCACCTCGTGGCTCACCCGGCGGCCCTGGGCGACCGACGCCTCGAACCCGGCCAGGACCTCGAGGTCCGAGGGGTGGACGAGCTCGTGGACGTCGAGTCCGGTCAGGTAGTCGATCGGGTACCCGAGCAGTCGGGTGGCGACGGGGGAGACGTAGACGGAGCGGTGGTCGCTGTCGAGCACGACGACGATGTCGGACGAGTTGTCGATGAGCGAGGCGAACCGTTCCTCGGACCGTCGCCGGACCGTGAGCTCGGTCCGGTCGATCGACCGCAGGGCGAGGGCGGCGTCCCGGCACACGGTCTGGATGGCCTGGACCTGCTCGACGCCGAGCCGGCCGGGTTGGAGGAGCGCGGCGCCCCGGACCCGGCCGTCCACCACGACGACGGCTGCCGCCCAGCCCGGGACCCCGAGTTCGACGAGCTCGCCGGACGCCGGCGGGCTGCCGGCCTGTCGCCGGGCCGACACGGCGGCTCGGACCAGGGGAGCGGTGGCCGGGTGCGGGGCTCGGTCCGTCGCCCCGGGGCCGACGTCGACCTCGTCCAGCATCACGAACTCCGGGCGGGTGTCGGGGGAGCCCGTCACCGCCGTCACGCCCCGCTCGGTGATGGCGGCGATCTCCTCGGCCGACGTGGCGCCCACCAGGTCCTCGCTCACCGCTCGCACCGCCGACTCGATGTCCGCGACGACCGCGTTGCGCTGCACGAGGCGACCGAGCCGGACGACCACCAGCGGGGCCAGGAGGAGGGAGCCGACGACGGGGAGCCAGAGGGAGCTCGTGTCGTCGGTGAGCAGCGCCACGGCGACCAGCGCTGGTGGCACCACGAGGGCCAGTCCGAGCACGCCGATCCTCGTGTAGGTGAGGCGTCGCAGGTGCGCCCGGCCCGACGGTCGCTCGAGGAGCCCCGAGACGCTCGGGTGCACGAGGCCGGCGGCACCGAGCACGAACACCGCCGCGGCGGGCACGAGCCGCCACTGGGACGGGATCTGGCCGGTGGTGACGAGCGTGGCGGTCAGGTCGAGCAGGACGACGCCCGTGAGGCTCGCAGCGAGCAGGCGGTTGCTCGTGGAGCGGTGGCCACCTGCCAGGGAGATGCCGATGGCGGCAGCGACGAGCAGGATCGACAGCCCGGCGTACACCACGTTGAGCGCCAACGCCGCCGACGTCCCGGAGCCCTGCTCGAGCGCCGGCAGGAGCACGACCTGCCACTGGAGGACCCCGACGGCGATGGCGGCGACGAGCGCGTCGATCCGCAGGTCACCGTCCGGTCGACCGATCCGGCCGCGCACCACCAGGGCCATGGCCACGACGAACATCGGGTACGAGACCAGTGCGAGCGCGTCGGCGACGCTCGGGAACGGGTACGTGACGCCGGTGAGGAGCGACTCGACGCCCCGCAACAGCGCGCCGCCCAGCGAGCAGGCTCCCGCGAGGACCATCCAGGTGGCCGCCCGACGGATGGGCGGGTCCAGGTGGCGGAGGCGGGAGCCGGCCACCACGAGCGTGGCGGTGCCGAGCAGGAGGTAGGCGGGTCCGGCGACGACCGTCGGGGCGAGGCCGACGGCGACGACGCCCGCGGCACCGAGCGCGGCGAGCAGTCGGAATCGTCGTCGCCCACCCTCGGTGGGGTCGGTTCCTCGGTCTGCGTCGGAGCTCGACGCCAGTGGGTCCATGTCGAGAGGACGACGTCGCGCCCCAGTCACCTTCCGTCGGTCCATCGGACCCGGTCGGGTCCGCCGTCGGAGGTCCCGTCGGCAGCTGCCCGGCGGATGTGAGGAAAACCACCCGTTCGGGCGCGGCGGCCCCGGACGGCACTCAGTCGGTGGCTGCGCTGCGCCCCGCCCGGACCTGCCGGACGGTGCGCCAGAGCGCGACGGCCCCGAACACGACCATCCAGACGAGGACGCCCACGACGGCCCCGGTCGGCAGGGATCCGGAGGCGGCGAAGATGTACGCGTAGGGCGCGAGGAAGGCGGCGACGACCACGGCGGCCCAGCCCGCTGCGTCCCGCCACGTCCGGTCGGTCCGGCACAGGATCTTCACCGTGACCGCCTGGGCGACCCCGTAGGGAGGAGCCGTCACGAGGTCGATCGCGAGGAAGGTCCACGGGTCCACGCCGTAGCGCCCGAGCGTGGGCCAGGCGAGCAGCGCCCGGGCTGCGGAGAACACCACGACGCCCACGGCCCAGGACCGGCCGAGCCGCCCGAGCGAACGGACCTCGCCGATCCAGCCGGGTCGGTCGGCGTCCGAGGAGTCGTCGTGGGGGACCCGGGCGGGTCGAGCCGTGGTGGTCACGCGGTCCTCGTCGGCAGTCGCAGCCGCTGCTGGAGGGTTTCCTCCAGATCCTCGACCGCCCAGGCGTGCACCGCCGGACGCTCGAGGGCGATCACGTCGAGCATCTCGGGGAGCCACATCGCGACGGGGACGACGTCGCCGCCCATGTAGTGGCGTGGAGGACCGAGGGGGTGGACCGGGAGCCCGTAGACCTCGGTGAAGAAGTCGACCATCCACTGCTCGACGAGGAAGCAGAAGCCCGAGACCCCGGCCCGGAACCCGGCCACGAACGCCGCCCGGTGGAGTTCGTTGGCGACGCCCAGGCCTCGCTGGCTCGAGTGCACCGCGAGCGAGCCGATCTCGCAGACCCGCCCGTCGCGGTCCGGCGCGCCGTCGACGTGCGCGGCGGTCGGGAGGGTCGGGAACGGCCCGACGATCGTGCGCACCACGCCCACGATCCGGTCGGCCGCCTGGTCGTCGGTGACGACGTGCAGCGTGCTCCCGGCCCGCCAGGGCTCGCTCTCCTCCACGTGGCGACGCGGGGACTCGGCGCAGAACTCGCTGGTCCGGTAGACGTCGTAGACGAACCCCTCGGCGAGCACGCCGAGCGCCGAGCCCGGGTCGACCGAGTGCAACCGGAGGCCGGTCTCGAGTCGTTCGGGCTCGAAGTCGCGACGGGGATCGTGGGCCGCGACGAGGCCCGGAGGAGCGGTCAGGTCGACCGTCGGCGGCGGGGTGCCGGACCGGTCGGGGTCGGATCGGAGTTGGAGTGCCACGTGTCCCACCTCGGCGACACGCCCCCCCAGCGGTGCCACATCGGCACCGGGCAGGCGAACAGGCCACACCGTCACGTCGTCGACCACAAGGGGTGAGGAGGCAATTGAGTAAATCTTGAGGTTTCAGGCGTGGGCTCGCCCGGTGCTCGGCGGCATCCCGGCCCCGCCCGGCCCGGGAACTCGGTTCGTGACCGCAGCGGGTGGCGGCTAGCTTCGGCGCCGTGCTCCGCCTGGTCCTGCCGAAGGGTTCCCTCGAGGCGGCGACGCTCGCCCTGTTCGAGGACGCCGACCTGCCCGTCCTCCGGTCCTCCTCGGTGGCCTACCGCGCCACGATCCAGGACCCACGCATCGACTCCGTCCGGATCCTGCGGCCCCAGGAGATTCCCCACTACGTGGCCGACGGGGTGTTCGACCTCGGGATCACCGGTCGGGACTGGGTCGAGGAGACCTCGTCGGAGGTGGTCTCCCTGGGCGAGCTCCGCTACTCCAAGGCCACCGCCAACCCGATCCGGGTCGTGGTGGCCGTTCCCGACGACTCGCCGGTCCAGCAGGTCGGTGACCTGCCCGACGGGGTCCGGGTCTCCACGGAGTACCTCGAGCTGACCCGGCGGTTCTTCGAGTCCAAGGGCGTCCGCGCCGACCTCCGGCTCTCCTACGGGGCGACCGAGGCCAAGGTGCCGGACATCGTCGACTGCGTCGTCGACATCACCGAGACGGGCTCGGCCCTCCGGGCAGCCGGACTCCGGATCATCGACGAGGTCCTGGTGTCCTACACCGAGCTGGTCGCGAATCCGGTCGCGTACGCCGACCCGGAGCGCCGCCACGCCATGGAGCAGCTGCTCACCCTCCTGCAGGGCGTGCTGGAGGCCCGCGGTCAGGTGCTGGTCAAGCTCAACGTCGCCGCCGAGTTCCTCGACGCCGTGATCGCCGTGCTGCCGGCCATGAAGACGCCGACGGTCAACGAGCTCTACGGCGGAGCCGGCTACGCCGTGGAGACGGTCGTGGCCAAGTCCCAGATCAACGTGCTCGTCCCGGCGCTCAAGGACGCCGGAGCGACCGACATCATCGAGCTCCCGCTCTCGAAGATCGTCCACTGAGGCGGTTGGCGGTGTCGGCGGTCCGGCCCGAGCGCGGGGTGGTGGCCTGGTTCGACGACGCCGCGGGCGTCGGGGCCATCGCCGACGTGGACGGACACCTCGTGGACTTCCACTGCGTCTCGATCGCCGACGGCTCCCGACGGGTGGCCGAGGGTCGGCCGGTGAGCTTCCTCCGGCGCACCGGACCGACGGGCCGCACCGAGGCGGTCGCGGTCACGCCGGCCTGAGGAGCGATCCCCCACGCCGGGTCGGGGCCGGGTCCTTCACTCCGTGGCGCCGGCAGCTGCCTCGCTGGCCTCGCGGACCTTCACGAACACCATCTGCGCCTGGGCCAGGGCCTGACGGAGGACCGGCTCGTGCTCGCCCAGGTCGCCGCCGACCGTGTCGAGCACCGCTCGGAAGGACTCGATCACGACCGCCGCGTCGTTGAATCGTGGCGGGGTCGCGTCCAGGTAGATCAGGGCCAGGTCGAAGAACCTGGTGAGGTAGGAGGTCAGGACCTCCGCCACGGGGGTGGACGCGACCTCGGCCCGCACCCGGGCCATCTCCGCCAGCTCGGCGGCGAGCTGGGCCCGTTCCTCCGCCGACATCGTCTCGAGGTCGAGTCCGAGCGCCTCCGCCGCCTGCGCGAGCGCCAGGTCGGAGTCGTCGGCGGGTCCGTCGGCGGGAGCCGTCGACGGATCGGGACCGGGCCGTTCCACCTGGTGCTCGCCGTCCGGTGTCCACAGTGATCCCACGGCTGCTGGCCTCCGCTGTCGGGCTCCGATGCGACCACCGGAGGTTCGTGCTGGTACGGTACCCCGGTCACAACAAGTGGGTTGCCGCCCCTCCTCCGGCCCGGAGCTCGACTCCCCGGGGGACCATCGTGTTCGACGCACGTCGAGTTCGAGGCGGACGCCCCCTGTGGTGTCCGCCGTCTGCGTTCTGGCAGCGGTGTCAGGACAGGAGCCACCGACGGTGGCACGAGTCGAGGAGCATCACGAACAGGATGAGCTGTTGAGGAGTGATCGGCCATAGCTGCGTCATCGGGAGACGACACCCGGGTCAACGAGCAGATCCGGGCCCGTGAGGTCCGTCTGATCGGGCCGGGTGGGGAACAGCTCGGCATCGTGCCCGTCCCGGAGGCCCTGTCGACCGCTCGGTCGATGGAGCTCGACCTGGTCGAGGTGGCAGCCGGTGCCAACCCGCCGGTGTGCCGCATCATGAACTTCACGAAGTTCAAGTACGAGGCGCAGCAGCGAGCCAAGGAGTCGCGGAAGAAGGCCACCAACATCGTGGTCAAGGAGATGAAGTACCGCCCGAAGATCGGTGAGGGCGACTTCAACACCAAGACCAAGAAGGTGGAGCAGTTCCTCGGCGAGGGCTCCAAGGTGAAGGTGACCATCATGTTCCGGGGCCGGGAGATGCAGCACCCGGAGCTGGGCCGTCGGATCCTGGACCGGGTCGCCGAGGCCGTGGCCCACGTCGGCCGGGTCGAGGTCATGCCCAAGCAGGACGGACGGAACATGACGATGGTGCTGGGTCCCGACAAGAAGGCCCAGGCGGCCCACGCCAAGGCCCAGGAGCAGTCCGAGGGCGACGCGGTCGAGTCCGCAGACACCACCGCGACCGACATCACCACGGCCACCGACACCGACACCGCCACCGAGGCCGGGACGACCGAGGCCACCGAGTCGTCGGCCAGCCCGACCAACTAGATCCAGCGACCCGCCGGGTCGCCGCACCGTGAGGTGAACACATGCCGAAGATGAAGACCCACCGAGGTGCCGCCAAGCGGTACAAGGTCACGGGGACGGGGAAGATCCTCCGTCGCAAGGCCAACCGGAACCACATCCTGGAGAAGAAGCCGTCCAAGCGGACACGGCGGCTCGCCGGCACCACGGAGGTGACCGGCGGCGACCGCAAGCGCGCCCGCCGGCAGCTCGGCATCTGATCCGAACCCCGGCCGCCGACGGCGGCCGACCCCCGACGAGACGAGACGACCGAGAGGAGCGCCGAGATGGCACGTGTGAAGCGCAGCGTCCACTCCAAGAAGAAGCGCCGGGCAGTCCTGGCCAAGGCCAAGGGCTACTACGGCAACCGGAGCCGGTCCTTCCGGTCCGCCAACGAGGCCGTCATGCACGCCGGCCAGTACGCCTTCCGGGACCGCAGGGCCCGCAAGGGCGAGATGCGCAAGCTCTGGATCCAGCGCATCAACGCGGCGTGCCGTGCCAACGGAACCAGCTACAACCGGTTCATCAACGGCCTCAAGCTGGCCGGTGTCGAGGTGGACCGCAAGGTCCTCGCCGACCTGGCCGTGACGCAGCCCGAGGCGTTCGCGTCGCTCGTGGGCGTGGCCGACGAGGCGCTCGCCGGTGCCGTGCCGGCCCAGACCGACTGAGGATCCCGGTTGGCGCCGGAGCCGCGCGTCTCCGACGACGGCGCCCCGCTGCGACGTTCCAGCGCCGCGCTGGCGCGCCTGCGGCGCCTGAGCCGTCGCCGTGACGTCCGACGCGAGGAGTCGCTCCTCCTGGTCGACGGCCCCGTGCTGCTCGCCGATGCCGTCGAGACCGGGGCCGCCGTGGTCGAGGTCTTCGTGGAGGAGGACAGCGTGCTGACGGCGGAGGTCCCCGCCGGGGTCCCGGTGCGGACCGTGGCCTCGGGCGAGCTCGCCAAGGTGCTCGACGTGGTGACCCCGCGTGGGGTGGTGGCCGTCGTGCGTCGTCCGCAGCACACCCTCGCCGAGGTGCTGGCCCGGGCCGTCGACACGGAACGGCCCGTCGTGGTGCTCGTGGGGATCCAGGATCCGGGCAACGCCGGCACCCTCGTCAGGGTGGCCGAGGCGAGCGACGCCGCCGGGGTGGTGCTGACCGACGGATCGGTGGACGTCTGGTCGCCCAAGGCGGTGCGGGCCTCGGCGGGATCCGCGCTGCGGGTGCCCGTCGTGGTCGACGTGCCCTGTGCGGAGGTGCTGGGCGCCGCCGCCGACCGGGGCCTCCCGACCGTGGGCACGGTCCCCGTGGTCGGGGAGGCGCCCGAGTCCACCGACCTCGCCGGAGCCTTCGTCCTGTTGCTCGGCAACGAGGCCCACGGCCTGCCCGAGGAGGCCGTCGCCTCCGTCGGCCGGCTCGTGTCGATCCCCATGTCGGGAGCGGTGGAGTCCGTCAACGCCGGCGTCGCCGGAGCGGTGCTCCTGTTCGAGGCGGCCCGGCAACGACGGGCGGGAACCGGTGAACGGTCCGCAGGTGGTGGTGGGTCATGATGGGGCCGATGCACGGACCGGGCCCGGCGGGGCGAGCGACGGGAGCGGACGCGTGAGCGAGGGGCACGACGAGATCCTGGAGGAGCTGGTCGGGCTCGCCGCCGACGGACTCGACGAGCTGGCCGCCGTCGACGACCTCGGCGACCTGGGCGCTGCGGCGTCGAGGTTCCTGGGCAAGCACTCCCGGCTCTCCCAGCTCAAGGCGGGACTGCGCGACGTCGCAGCCGAGCACCGGGCGACCGTCGGAGAGGCCCTCAACCTCGCCCGGACCCAGATCGAGTCGGCCGTCGAGGACCGCCGGGCCGAGCTGGGCGAGGTTGCGACCCGGACCCGTCTCGACGCCGAGCGACTGGACCTCACCGAGGAGCTCGGCCGGGACCGTCACGGCCACCTGCACGTGATCACCCAGACCTGGGAGCAGCTCGAGGACGTGTTCGTCGGCATGGGGTTCACCGTGGCCGACGGTCCCGAGGTGGAGACGGACTGGTTCAACTTCGAGGCACTGAACCTGCCGCCCTCGCACCCGGCGCGATCGCTCTGGGACACGCTCTACCTGGACCCGGACGGCCTCGCCGGGGTGGGGGAGGAGCAGTTGCTCCTGCGCACCCACACCTCGCCGGTGCAGATCCGGACGATGCTCGACGCCGTGCGGACGGGCGGAGGGCCCCCGATCCACGTGGTGTGCCCCGGGCGCGTCTACCGGCGCGACACCGCCGACGCGACCCACCTGCCGGTCTTCCACCAGATCGAGATGCTCGTGGTCGACCGTGACGTCTCGATGGCCGACCTCGCCGGCACGATCGAGGCGTTCACCAAGGCCTACTTCGGCGGCGACCTGACGAGCCGCCTGCGACCGTCGTACTTCCCGTTCACCGAGCCCTCGGCAGAGGTCGACATCTCCCAACCGGACGGCTCCTGGCTCGAGGTCGGCGGGTGCGGGATGGTGCACCCCAACGTGCTGCGCGCCTGCGGCCTCGACCCCGAGGAGTGGTCGGGCTTCGCGTTCGGGTTCGGGATCGACCGTCTGGCCAAGATCCGCCACGGCGTCGAGGACCTGCGTGACTTCGTGACCAACGACATCAGATTCCTGGAGCAGCTGTGAGACTGGCGCGCAGCTGGCTGGCGGAGTTCACCCCGCTCGAACTCGCCGCCGACGAGCTGTCGGACCTGCTGAGCGACCTCGGCCTCGAGGTCGAGGAGGTCACGACGGTGGGCGACGTCCCGTCCGAGGTGGTCGTGGCACGCGTGCTCGAGGTCCGGCCGCACCCGGACGCCGACCGGATCCGTCTCGTCGACGTGGACCCCGGCGACGGCTCGCCCCTGCAGGTCTGCTGCGGTGCGAACAACATGGCCGCCGGCGACCTGGTGGCCCTGGCCCCCGTCGGGACGGTGATGCCCGACGGCCTGGAGATCGCGAGCCGCCGGATGCGGGGGCAGGTGAGCGACGGGATGCTCTGCTCCGAGCGTGAGCTCGGTCTGGGTGACGGCCACGAGGGGATCCTCGTGCTGGACGGGCCGGCCACGCCGGGCAGTCCGCTGGTGGACGTCCTGGGCGTCCGGCCCGACGTGGTGGTCGAGGTCGACGTCCTGCCCAACCGCCCCGACGCCCTCAGCGTGCTCGGCGTGGCCCGTGACGTCGCCGCTCGGCTCGGGACCCCGTTCGACGTGGACGGCGGTCCGTCGGTGGTCCTCGACGGTCCGCTCGAGGGTGCCTCGGTCGCGCTCGACGCCCCGGACCTCTGCGGGCGGTTCGCCACGTGCGTCCTCGACGACGTGCGGGTCGGGCCGTCCCCGGCGTGGCTGGCGGCACGGCTCGAGGCGGCGGGCATGCGGCCGATCAACGTGGTGGTCGACGTCACCAACTACGTCATGCTCGAACTCGGCCAGCCGAGCCACGCGTTCGACCTCGCCCTGGTCCCGGACGGCCACCTGGGCGTCCGTCGGGCCCGTGCCGGTGAGCGACTCGTGACCCTCGACGGAGTGGAGCGGACGCTCGACCTCGCGGACGCCGTGGTCGTGGACCGGGACGACCGGGTCCTGGCCCTGGCCGGGGTCATGGGCGGAGCCGAGACGGAGATCTCCGGGACGACCACGAGCGTCCTGCTGGAGGTGGCGTGGTGGGATCCGCCGACCGTGGCGGCGACGTCGGCCCGACTCGGCCTGCACTCGGAGGCGTCGTTGCGGTTCAAGCGCGGCGTGGACACGGGGATCGGCCGACGGGCCATGGACCGTGTCGCCGAGCTGCTCGTGGAGCACGCCGGGGCCTCGGTGCGGCCGGGTGTGGCCGAGGTGACCGGCGACCTGCCCGTCCCCGCCACCATCCCGTTGCGCCCGGAGCGGGTGGCGCGCACCCTGGGCCGGGCGTTCCCGACCGACGAGGTCCGCTCGCTGCTCGAGCCGATGGGGTTCGGGGTCGTCGGCGACGACGAACTCGTGGTCTCGGTGCCCACGTGGCGACCGGACTGCACCGTCGAGGTCGACCTGGTCGAGGAGGTCGGTCGGATGTACGGCCTCTCCCGTCTGCCCCGCACGTTGCCCCGCATCACCCAGCGCGGCCGGCTCACCGAGGCGCAGGTCCGGCGCCGGGCCATCCGTCGCACGCTCGTCGGTGCCGGCCTCAGCGAGGCGATGCCGCTCCCGTTCCTGGCGCCCGGGGACCTGGAGCGCTGCGAGCTCCCCGTGACGGGCCTGCTCCTCGCCAACCCGTTGGTCGCCGAGGAGTCCGTCCTGCGACCCTCGCTGCTCCCCGGGCTCGTCGCGGCGGTCGCCTACAACGCCACCCACCGTTCGACCGAGGTCCGACTGTTCGAGATCGGCCGGGTGTTCGAGGTGGGCGAGGGAGTCCTGACCGACGTCGGGGACTCGTCGCGCGCCGGTCGGGTGCTCGCCGGTGAGCGTGAGCGTCTCGGTGTCGTGCTCGGCGGCCGTCACGCCGGGAGTGCCGTCCGCCTGCTCGAAGCGGTGCTCGAGGCCGTCGGGATCGTGGGACCCACGCTCGTCAACGAACCGCTGCCGGGCCTGCACCCGGGTCGTTCCGCCCGCGTCCGGGTCCGTGACGATCGGACCGGATCGCTGGTCGACGTGGGCTCGGTGGGCGAGATCCACCCGGTCGTGCTGGAGCGCCACGGCATCGCCGAGGCGGTCGCGTGGTTGGACCTCGACCTCTCGGTCCTCCTCGCCCTCGAGGTCGCTGCCCGCCGTGCCCGGTCGGTGAGTCGCTACCCGTCGGCCGACGTGGACCTGGCGTTCGTCGTCGACGACGCGGTGCCGGCCGAGACCGTCCGGGCCACCGTGCGGGAGACGGGGGCACCGCTGGTGACCTCGGTACGACTCTTCGACGTCTTCCGCTCCGACGCGCTCGGTCCGGGCCGTCGCAGCCTGGCCTACACGGTCCGGTTCCAGGCACCCGACCGGACGCTGACCGACCCCGAGGTCGCCGAGGTCCGCCAGCGGATCATCGAGGCGGTGGAGTCGATCGACGGTGCCACCCTCCGTTCGTGATGGTGCGAATATTTGCATCCTGCTGCAGATCAATGCGCTAGGGTGGGTGGGTGAGCACCACCGGGGACCACGAGCACGCATCCGGGTCGGTCGCCCCCCGGCGCGTCGGCGTGGTGGGTGCCTCCGGCTTCACCGGCGCCGAGCTGCTCCGGCTGTTGGTCGGCCACCCGGACCTCGAGCTGGCCGTGGCGACCGCCGACAGCCACGCCGGCACCCTGGTCGGGGAGCTCTACCCGGGACTGGCGGCTGCGTACCCGGGCCTGCGCTACGAGCCCTGGACACCGGATCTCGCCGACGGTCTCGACGTGCTCGTGGTGGCCCTGCCCCACGGAGTCAGCCAGACCTTCGTCGGCGACGTCCTCGACCGGGTACCGCTCGTGGTCGACCTCGGGGCCGACTTCCGGCTGCAGGACCCGGAGCTCTACGAGCGGTGGTACCACGAACCCCACGCCGCCCCCCACCTGCTCGAGCGCTTCGTCTACGGACTCCCCGAGCTGCACCGCGACCAGCTCCGGGGTGCATCCGCAGTGGCGGCCCCGGGTTGCTACCCGACGGCGGCCACGCTCGCCCTCCGGCCGCTGGTCGACGCGGGTCTCGTGCAGCGGACGGGCGTGGTCGTCGACGCGGTGTCGGGCGTGTCCGGCGCGGGTCGACCGCCCAAGCCCAACACCACCTTCTGTGCCGTCGACTCCGACGTGGTCGCCTACGGGCTCCTCGACCACCGTCACACCGTCGAGATGGAGCTGAACCTGGGCGCGTCGGTGCTGTTCACCCCGCACCTCGTCCCGATGAGCCGGGGCATCCTGGCCACCTGCTACGGCCGACCCGCCGGGGACGGGCTGTCCACCGACCTGGTCCTCGACACCCTCCGGTCGGCGTACGCCGACGAGCCCTTCGTGACGGTCACCGAGGGGTCGCCCTCGACCAAGGCGACGCTCGGCTCCAACTCGGCGCACGTGACGGCTCGGTACGACGAGCGGACCGGCACCGTGCTGGCCGTCGCCGCCATCGACAACCTGGGCAAGGGGGCCTCCGGTCAGGCGCTGCAGTGCGTGAACCTGGCGCTCGGCCTGTCGGAGACCGCCGGACTGCCGCTGTGCGGGGTGACCCCGTGAGCTCACCGTCGGGACCCGAGGTCGCCGTCGAGGTGCTCCTCCAGGCACTGCCGTACATCGAACGGTTCCGCGGTGCGGTGGTGGTCGTGAAGTTCGGGGGCAACGCCATGGTGCGGCCCGAGCTGGCCCAGGAGTTCGCCCGGGACGTCGTCCTGATGCACCGGATCGGGATGCGTCCGGTGGTGGTCCACGGCGGCGGACCGCAGATCGGTGACTGGCTGGTCCGGATGGGCAAGGAGACCGCGTTCATCGACGGGCGGCGGGTGACCGACGCCGAGACGCTCGAGGTCGCACAGATGGTCCTCATGGGCAAGGTGAACGCCGACATCGTGACGGCGCTCAACACCCACGGTCCGGTCGCGCTCGGTCTGGCGGGCACGGACGCCCGGATGCTGGTCGCCGAGCCGCACGACCCGGAGCTCGGCTACGTGGGCGCGATCACGGAGGTCAACCCCGAGCTGATCGAACGGACGCTCGCCATGGACCTCATCCCGGTGATCGCCACCATCGGCGTCGACCGGGCCGGACAGACCTACAACATCAACGCCGACGACGCCGCCACGGCGGTCGCCGTCCGGCTCGGGGCCGACAAGCTCGTCTTCCTCTCCGACGTGCCGGGTCTGCTCGAGGACGTCGACCGGCCCGAGACCCTGGTGACGGAGGTGACCCCCGCGAGGATCGAGGAGCTCATCGGCGACGGGACGATCAGCGGCGGGATGGTGCCCAAGATGGCGGGGTGCGCACGGGCGGTCGCCGCCGGCGTCGGCTCGGTGCACATCGTGGACGGCCGGATCCCGCACGTGCTCCTGCTCGAGCTCCTCACCGACGCGGGCGTCGGGACGATGGTGAGCACCACTGCAGCGGACGGAGGCGCGTCGTGAGTGGTCCCGATCCCGTGGCCGTCCACCGGCACGCCGTCGGGGCGGACCCGGGGCTCGAGCGCTGTCCGATCATGGGGACCTACGGCCCGCCATCGGTCACGTTCGTCCGGGGCGAGGGTTCCTGGCTGGTGGACCGTGAGGGTCGCCGGTACCTGGACCTGCTCAGCGGTCTGGCCGTGACGTCGCTCGGACACGCGCACCCGGAGGTCGCCGAGGCCATCTCCGAGCAGTCCCGGACCCTCCTGCACGTCTCGAACCTCTTCGCCACCGAGCACGCCCCGGTGGTGGCCGGGCAGCTCGACGAGCTGCTCGGCGGAGGAGGCCAGGTGTTCTTCTGCAACTCCGGCGCGGAGGCGGTGGAGTGCGCGCTCAAGCTCGCCCGGCGGTGGGGTCCGGCCGCAGCCGGACGCTTCGCCGTCGTCTCGGCCCTCGGGAGCTTCCACGGCCGGACGCTGGCGGCGCTCGCCGCCACCGGGCAGCCCGCCAAGCACGAGCCCTTCCAGCCGCTCCCCGAGGGGTTCCGGCACGTGTCCTTCGACGACGTGGCCGCCCTCGACGCAGCGGTCACGACGGACGTCGCCGCCGTCCTGCTCGAGGCCGTGCAGGGCGAGGGCGGCGTGCAGCCGGCGTCCGTGGAGTACCTGCGGGCCGCCCGTGAGATCTGCACCGAGCGAGGTGTGCTGCTGATGATCGACGAGGTGCAGACCGGCCTGGGTCGCTGCGGCGACTGGTTCGCGCACCAGGCGGCAGGCATCCGTCCCGACGTGGTGTCGATGGCGAAGGCCCTCGGCAACGGCGTCCCGATCGGGGCGTGCTGGGCGACGGCCGAGGCGGCTGCGTCGTTCCGGCCCGGCGATCACGCCACCACCTACGGCGGCCAGCCGCTGGCCACGGCCGCGGCCCGGCGGGTCCTCGAGGTGATGCGGCGCGAGGACGTCCCGGCGCTGGCCCGGCGGGCGGGCGCCCGTTTCGCCTCCGGACTGGAGGGGGAGCCAGGCGTGGTGGGTGTGCGGGGCCGCGGGCTCCTGCTCGCCGTGGAGCTCGAGGTGCCCGCCGGCGAGGTGGCGGCCGACCTGCTCGCCTCCGGCGTCGTGGTCAACGCGGTCACGCCCACGGCGATCCGGTTGGCCCCGAGCCTCCTCGTCACCGACGACGAGGTCGACCTGGGCGTGTCGGCCCTGCTCGCGTCGATCGCTCGGGTGGCCGAGCGGACGGGGGAGTCGAACTGATGGGCACGCCGCGTCACGTCCTCGAGGTGGACGACCTGAGCCCGGACGAGCTCCGGCACGTCCTCGACCTCTCGGAGCTGACCGACCCCCCGCAGGTGTTGGCGGGCCGGGGTGTGGTGCTGCTGTTCGAGAAGCCCTCGGCTCGCACCCGGGCGTCCATGGAGCTGGCCACGATCCAGTTGGGCGGCCACCCGGTGACCCTGCGGCACGAGGAGGTCGGGATCGACACGCGCGAGAGCGCAGAGGATCTCGCCCGGCTCTTCAGCGGCTACGGCGCAGCGATCGGGGCGCGGGTGTTCGAGCACCACAAGGTCGAGCGGCTCGCTGCGGCCGCCAGCGTCCCGGTGGTGAACCTGCTCTCGGACGAGGCACACCCGGTCCAGACACTGGCCGACCTCCTGACCATCCGTCAGTCGCTCGGGCGGCTCGAGGGGGTCGTGGTCACCTACGTCGGTGACGCCAACAACGTGGCGCGGTCGCTCGCCATCGGGTGTGCCTCGCTCGGCCTGCCCTTCAGGGTCACCTCGCCTCCCGGGTTCGCGTTCAGCGACGAGGACCTGGACCGGATCGGTGCCGTCGGCGGCACGCTCGAGGTGGTGGACGACCCGGTCCGGGCCGTCACCGGGGCGGACGTCGTCTACACCGACGCGTGGTACTCCATGGGTCAGGAGGCGGAGCGGGCCGCTCGGCTCGACGCCTTCGCCGGGTGGCGGGTGGACGAGGCGCTGCTGTCCGCAGCGGCGACCGACGCCGTGTTCCTCCACTGCCTGCCGGCCCACCGTGGCGAGGAGGCGACCGACGGGGTGCTCGACGGCCCGCAGAGCCGGATCTGGCCCCAGGCCCACAACCGGATGCACACCGCCCGGGGACTGCTGTCGTTCCTGGTCGGGGAGGGGAGCTGAGGTGGCCGGCAAGACGCAACGTCAGCACGTGGTCGGACGGTTGCTCGAGGAGCACCGCGTCACCAGTCAGGCCCAGCTCGCGGAGCTGCTCGCCTCCGAGGGGTTCAGCGTCAACTCCGCCACGGTGTCCCGGGACCTCGAGGAGCTCGGGGCGATCAAGGTTCGGGTCCCGGGCGGGGAGGCCGCCTACGCCGTGCCGGAGCTGCCCCGCGACCAGGTCGCCCCCGAGGACCACCTCCGGCGGGTCGTGGGCGAGTGGGTGGTCGAGGTCGAGCGCTCGGGCGACCTGGTGGTGCTCAGGACCCCACCCGGTTCCGCTCACGTGGTCGGTTCGGCCATCGACCGCAACGGGACGGCGGGCGTGGTGGGCACGGTGGCGGGCGACGACACCGTGCTGGTGGTGGCCCGTGAGGGATCGGGTGCGGACGTGGCCGGCACGTTCTCGACCCTGGCAGGGCTCGGCGACTGAGCCGGGCAGTTCCCGACCAGCGACGGCAGGATTCGACGAGCAGAGCAGCAGGAGGAGACGTGGCGAGACGAGTGGTGTTGGCCTACAGCGGCGGACTGGACACCTCGGTGGCCGTGCGGTGGATGATCGAGCACCTCGGTGTGGAGGTCGTGTGCCTCTCGGCCGACCTGGGCCAGGAGGGCACGCTGGAGGGCAACCGTGAGAAGGCGCTCGGCGCCGGCGCGATCGCCTACGAGGAACTCGACCTCCGGGCGGAGTTCGCCGACGAGTACCTGGCGCCGGTGATCAAGGCGAACGCGCTCTACGAGGACCAGTACCCGCTGGTCTCGGCCCTGAGCCGTCCCCTCATCGCCGCCAAGCAGGTGGAGGTCGCCCGCGCCCACGGCGCGGACGGCGTGGCCCACGGGTGCACCGGCAAGGGCAACGACCAGGTCCGCTTCGAGGTCAGCTACATGGCGCTCGCTCCGGACCTCGAGCAACTGGCCCCGGTGCGCAACTGGGGCTTCACCCGGGAGGACTCGATCGAGTACGCAGCCCGCCACGGGATCCCCGTCGGTGCCACCAAGGAGAAGCTGTACTCGATCGACGACAACCTCTGGGGCCGGGCGATCGAGTGCGGCGAGATGGAGGATCCGTGGGCCGAGCCGCCGGTCGGTGTCTGGAAGATGACCGTCCCGACCGCGACCGAGCGGACCGAGTTCGTCGTCGGGTTCGAGCGGGGCGTCCCGGTGTCGGTCGACGGTGAGCGCCTGCCGCTCCACGAGCTCGTGGTCCGTCTCAACCACCTGGTCGGCTCGTACGGCTGGGGCCGACTCGACATGGTCGAGAACCGTCGGGTGGGCATCAAGAGCCGGGAGACCTACGAGGCACCGGGAGCGCTGGCGATCATGGCGGCCCACGCCGACCTGGAGTCGATCACCCTCGAGCGCGACCTGCAGCGCGAGAAGATCCGGCTCCAGCACCGCTACGCCGAGCTCGTCTACGACGGTCTGTGGTTCTCCCCGCTCAAGCGGGCCCTCGACGCGTTCGTCGACGAGTCCCAGGAGCACGTGACCGGCGAGGTCCGCATGGCGCTCGAGCCCGGCCGGTGCTGGGTGGTGGGTCGCCGGGCCGAGCGGTCGCTCTACGACTACGGGCTGGCCACCTACGACGCCGCCGACCGGTTCCGCCACGCCGACTCGGAGGGGTTCGTGCGGATCTGGGGCCTGGGCGTCCAGACCTGGTCGGACGTGCAGGGCCCCGGGGCCGAGGGCCGGTCGTGACCGACCACGACGAGCCGCGCGGGCAGCTCTGGCACGGACGGTTCGAGGTGGCTCCGGCCGACGAGCTCGTCGCGTTCACCGGGAGCCTCGCCGTCGACCAGCGGCTGCTGGTCGACGACGTCGCCTGTTCCAAGGCGCACGTCCGTGGCCTCCACCGTGCTGGTCTCCTCACCGAGGAGGAGCTCGGGGCGATCCTGGGTGGCCTCGACGCGGTCGAGATGGAGTTCCGCTCGGGTCGGCTCGAGTACGCACCCGGGGACGAGGACGTCCACACCGCCATCGAGCGGAGGGTGACCGAACTGGTCGGTCCGGCCGGGGGCAAGCTCCACACCGGGCGGTCGCGCAACGACCAGGTGGCCACGGCGTTCCGGCGGTACGTCGTCCGTGAGCTCGGCGACCTCGGCTCCCGCCTGCTGGAGCTGGCCGGGGTGCTCCTCGCCCGTGCCGACGAGGCCGGGACCGGCGACGACGGGGCCCGACTGCCCGGCTACACCCACCTGCAGCACGCGCAGCCGGTGCTGCTCGCACACCACCTCATGGCGCACGCATGGGCGCTCCTCCGGGACGTGGACCGGGTCGTCGACTGTCGTCGGCGGGCCGACGTGTCGCCGCTCGGTGCGGGCGCGCTCGCGGGCTCGTCGCTCCCGTTGGACCCCGACGGGACCGCCGACGAGCTCGGCTTCGCCGCCAGGTTCGAGAACTCGCTCGACGCCACCTCGGACCGCGACTTCGCCGCTGAGACCCTCTTCGTGTGCAGTCTCGTCGCGGTCCACCTCTCACGGCTCGGGGAGGAGGTGGTCCTGTGGAGCACCGACGAGTTCGGTTTCGCCCGCCTCGACGACGCGTACGCCACCGGGTCGTCGATGCTGCCCCAGAAGAAGAACCCGGACATCGCCGAGCTCGCCCGTGGCAAGGCAGGCCGGGTGATCGGGGACCTGACCGGGTTCCTGGCCACGCTCAAGTCGCTCCCGCTCGCCTACAACCGGGATCTGCAGGAGGACAAGGAGCCGGTCTTCGACGCGCTCGACACGGTCCGACTCGGTCTCGGGGCGCTCGCCGGCCTCTACCGGACGACGACCTTCCTGACGGACCGCATGGCCTCGGCAGCCGACTCACCCTACGCAGCAGCGACGGACCTGGCCGAGTTCCTCGTGTCGGACGGCGTGCCGTTCCGTTCCGCACACGCCGTGGTCGGCGCGCTGGTGCGGCGGTCGATCGACGAGGGGCTGCCGTTCGCGGAGCTCGTCGCCGCAGAGCCCCAGCTGGGGGAGCGGGCGCTCCCGTTGCTCGCGCCCGGTGCCGCGGTGCGGCGTCGGACGACGCCCGGGGGCGCCGGACCCGTACCGGTGACGGTCCAGCGGGACCGGCTGGCCGCGGCGCTGGTGGACGCCCGGGCGCGCGTGGACCGACCGGGACCGGCGACCGAGCGGTGAGCCTCGGCCACCTGACGACGCCCGAGCGGTCCGGACTCGAGGGGTCGGTGGTCGCCGTCGCTCCGCAGCTGTTGAACGCCGTCCTGGTGGTGGGGGATCGTTCGGGCCGGATCGTCGAGGTCGAGGCCTACGGTGCGGCGGAGGACCCGGCGAGTCACGCCCACCGGCGACGGACCGCCCGCAACGCGTCGATGTTCGGTCCGCCCGGCACGCTCTACGTCTACCGGTCCTACGGACTCCACTGGTGCGCCAACGTGGTCTGCGGCCCCGAGGGTGAGGCCGCTGCGGTCCTCGTCCGGGCCGTCGCCCCGCTGACCGGGCTGGACGGGATGCGCCGGGACCGTCCCCGGGCCCGGCGCGATCGCGACCTGGCCGACGGCCCGGGGAAGCTGTGTGCCGCGCTCGGCGTCACCGGCGCCGACGACGGGTCGGACCTGCTCGACGTCGACGCCCGGGTGCGGCTCGTCCGGGACGGCGTGGCGCCACCGGATCGACCGGTCGTGACGACACGCGTCGGCATCTCCCGGGGGGTCGACCTGCCGTGGCGGTTCTGCGTCCCGGCCCACGTCGGGTCCGCACGGTGAGCGGATTCCGTCGCCTCGCTGCGGACGACACGGAGCTCCGGCCCAGTCGGGATCCGGCCCGCTCCAGACAGCGTCTCCGTGACGCCGTCGTCGCGAAGTCCCAGGAGGCGGCACGGGCGCAGGTGCTCGAGCTCCTCGACCGGATCGGTGCGCCGCTGGCCGACCGGTCGACCTCGCCCGGACACCTGACGGGGTCGGCACTGGTGGTGGACCCGTCGACGGGCCGGATGGTCGTCCTGCTGCACGCCAAGCTGCGCCGCTGGTTGCAGCCCGGCGGCCACGCCGACGGCGACCACGAGCTCGCCGGCGTGGCGCTGCGCGAGGCCACCGAGGAGACCGGCATCGACGGCCTCGTGGTCCTCGTGCCGGCCGTGGACGTCGACGTCCACACCGTCGACCACGGTGACGCCCTCGGCGAGCACCTCCACCTCGACCTGCGCTTCGTCGTGGTGGCGCCGCCCGGGTCGGTCGCGCCCGGGAACCACGAGTCGCTGGAGCTCCGTTGGCTCGACCTGGCGGAACTCGAGGACCTGGCGGACGAGTCGGGGCTGGTGCGGCTGGCCCGGGCCGGCCTCCGGGCGCTGGAGGAGTCCTGAGGTTCAGCCGACGTCGCCCGGAGTCGTGCACGACTCCATGCGGTTGACCTCGGCGAACCCGTCGATGGCCCGGGAGATCTGACGGTTCGCCTTGACGGTCTCGGTGAACCGGGTGTCGTCGTCGGCACGCAGGCCGTCCGCGTAGACCTGCCGGTCGCCGATGTAGACCTCCCAGTCGTCGAGCCACTCCGAGATCCCCGTGGTGACCTGGCCCTGCGCTGTCGGGACGACGGCCCGCAGCTCCTGCACCATCGAACGGAGCTCGACGTTCGCCTGATCGACGACGTCGGCCCGCTCGGCGGCGTCCACCGCCCGGTAGGCCGGGGGGAGTGCCTCGAGCCGAGCGGCCGTGACCGCGCAGATCTCCTCGGCGGCGGTCGGGAACGTCCGGTCCGCGAGCTCGTCGATCTTGAGCCCCGGGTCGTAGATGAAGAAGGCGTAGAGCCACATGGAGAAGACCCCGACCGCGAACACGGTGCCGGCGACCCGGGCCACGACCTGCGACCTCGTCAGGGTCGGTCCCTCGGTCGCGTCGGTCGTGTCGGTCACGTCGACAGCTTGTCACCCACGAGGCCGTCCCGACGGGTCAGCCGCCGGCCTGCGGGGGCCCGGTGCCTGACTCCGGCGCAGCCGCCACGGTGAGGCGGACCCGGCCGTCGCGGCTGATCGCCCCGGACGGGGGCTCAGTGGCGATCACGGTGCCCGGTGTCGTGGCGGGATCCCCAGCGGTCCCGGCGCTCACGGTGACCTCGAAGCCGGCCGACAGGAGCCTCCGGCGGGCCTCGGACCCGTCGATCCCGACCAGGGCGGGGACCGCAGTCCCGGAACCGGCGGGCCCCGAGACGACCTCGAGGACGACGACGGTCCCCTCGGGAACCCGTGTCCCCGGCGGAGGTGACTGGGCGGCGACGGTGTCTCGTCGGCCACGGGCGGGAACCCGGACGACCCGCGCGGACAGGCCGGCGTCGTCGATCTCGGATCGGGCGTCGTCGGCGTCGACCCCCACGACCGCGGGGACCTCGAGCCGGTCCGGTGGCCTGACCCGCTCCTCGATGGCGTCCGACCGGGTCGGCGGCGCCGTCGTGGTGGTTGCCGTCGGGATGGACACCGGGTCGAACAGTCCGAGCGGGGGGAGGCCCGCCGTGGCGGCCCGGGTGTACGCAGCCCAGATCTGGGCCGGGTACGTGCCGCCCTGGACCTCGATCGGCGTCGTCGGCGGCGACATGGACACGGGCCGGTAGACACCGTCGCCGTCGGGGCGGGGTTCGGCGAAGCCGACCCAGACGGCGGTCGCCACCTGGCGGGTGTAGCCACAGAACCACGCGTCGACGTTGTCCTCGCTGGAGCCGGTCTTGCCGGCGGCCGGTCGGTCGACGGCGGCGTCACGGCCCGTGCCCCGGAGGATCACCTCGCCCATGACCTCGCTCATGACCCGAGCGGTCTCGGGCTCCACCGCCTTGTCCTGACGGTGCTGGTGCGCGTAGAGGAGCGTCCCGTCGGCCCGCTCGATGCGCGTCACGTAGACCGGTGGCACGTGGACGCCGTCGTTGGCGAAGGTGGCGTAGGCCGTCGCCATGTCCTCGACCGTCACGTCGTTCGTGCCGAGCACGGCGGCCGGGTTCGTGTCGAGCGCCGTGTCGTCGAGCCCGAGCCGACGGGCCACCTCGATGGAGCGTTCGCCACCGACCCGCTCGTCGAGGATGACGTTGGAGTAGCAGGTGTTCGAGGACACCACCAGGCACTCCGCCATGGTCGCCCGTCCGAGTGCCCCGCCGGTCACCGTCCAGGGTTCCGAGCCGGGGAGCCGGTGGGTGACCGATCCGGGGGCGGAGAACACCGCCGAGGCCGGGACCCCCGCCTCCAGCGCCGCCGCCATCACGAACGGCTTGAAGGTCGAACCGGTCTGCCGTCCGTTGCCGCGTGCCAGGTTGACCTGTCGGTAGGGGTGGGAGCCGAAGTAGTCGAGGCCGCCGACCATGGCGACCACGTGACCGGTCCCGGGCTCGATCGAGACGAGGGCGGCGTCGGGGGTCGCCGGGTTGGCCACCTGGTCGGGGAGGACCCCCGTGACGGCGGCGGTGGCCATGAACTGCAGGTACGGGTCGATGGTGGTGGTGATGCGCAGACCACCTCGGTACAGGTTGATGTACCGCTCGGCGTCGGTCTCGCCGAGCAGGTCCGAGTCCCGCAGCAGCCAGCGCTTCACCTCGTCGACGAAGTGGGCGGCGGGGTAGGCGCCCTGCCCTGCCCCGCCGGACGGGGGCGCGAGCACGAGCGGCTCGGCGGCGGCGGCCGTCGCGGCGGCCCGGTCCAGTCGGCCGACGGCGACCATGCGATCGAGCACCAGGTTGCGTCGCTCCACGGCGGCGTCGGGGTTCGTCCTCGGGTCGTAGGCACCCGGGGCCCGGACCAGGCCGGCGAGCAGCGCCGACTGGGCGAGCGTGAGGCCCGTCGCCGGGACGCCGAAGAAGTTCCTGGCGGCGGCCTCGATGCCGTAGGCGCCGTCCCCGAAGTAGATCGTGTTGAGGTACTGCTCGAGGATCACCTCCTTGGAGTAGGCCCGCTCGATCGACACGGCGAGCGAGGCCTCCTCGAGCTTCCGCTGGATCGTCCGCTCCGGGGTGAGGAGGGCGTTCTTCACGTACTGCTGCGTGATCGTGGAACCACCCTCGGCCACGCCCCCGGCCTCCACGTTCGCCCCGGCGGCACGGAGCACCGAGCGAGGGTCCACCCCGTCGTGCTCGTAGAACCGACTGTCCTCGATCGAGACGATCGCGTCCTGCACCGACCTGGGGATCTGGGCGAGCGACACCACCTGCCGGTTCTGTTCCCGCAGGACGGTGAGGACCCCGCCGTCGGCGTCGAGGAGCACCGAGGGCTCGGCGTTCACGGGGAGCGCCAGCGGGGGAGCCTCGCGGGCACCCCCGCACGCCGTCGTGCCGAACCCGAGGACGGCGACTGCCAGGACGCCCGTGAGGAGGCGACGAGGAGGTCGCTGCCGGGCGCGCGTCGGGCCGACGGGGGGACGAGGCACCCCTAGAGTCTGCCGTCTCCGGGGCCCGGAACCTTGGCAGAGGCCGCCGAGGTCCGACGGCTACGATCGCCGCGCCGAGGAGGTGTCGACGGTTGGTGGACGGGAGCAACGTGCGGGGTGCGGCGGTCCTCGACGACCTCGCCGACCGGGGACTGGTCCAGGACCACACCGATCTCGGGGCGCTCGCCGACCGCCTGTCGGCCGGGCCCACCCCCGTCTACTGCGGATTCGACCCGACGGCGGACTCGCTGCACCTCGGGAACCTGCAGGGCATCCTCCTGCTCCGCCGCTTCCAGGACGCCGGGCACCCGCCCATCGCCCTGGTGGGGGGCGCCACCGGCATGATCGGGGACCCCTCGGGCCGCAGCGAGGAACGGCAGTTCCTCGACGCCGACGTGCTCGACGCCAACCGGGCGGCCATCGGGGACCAGCTCGCCGGCCTGCTCGACGTCGGCCCGGGTGGAACCGGGCTGCTGGTGGACAACCGGGAGTGGACCGAGCCGCTCGGGTTGCTGGAGTTCCTCCGGGACGTCGGCAAGCACGTGACCGTGAACACCATGCTGGCCAAGGACTCCGTGCGGGGACGGATCGACCGGGAGACGGGCATCTCGTTCACCGAGTTCAGCTACATGCTCCTGCAGGCCAACGACTTCGCCGAGCTCCACCGTCGCCACGGCTGCGACCTGCAGGTCGCCGGCTCCGACCAGTGGGGGAACATCACCGCCGGCATCGACCTGGTCCGCCGCCGCACGGGCGACCACGTCCACGGGCTCACGGCGCCGCTCATCGTCCGGGCCGACGGGACGAAGTTCGGCAAGAGCGAGGGGGCCAACGTGTGGCTCAGCCCCGAGCGCACCTCTCCGTTCGCCATGTTCCAGTACCTGCTCAACGTCCCCGACGACGACGTGGAGGCGCTGCTGCTCCGGCTGACCCTGGTCCCCGTGGAGACGTGCCGGGACGTGGCGTCCGCGCACCTCGCGGCGCCGGCCGGTCGCACCGGACAGCGGCGGCTCGCCCGGGAGGTCACCGGCCTGGTCCACGGCACGGAGGTCCTCCCGGCCGTCGAGCGGGCGGGCGAGGTGCTCTTCAGCGGGTTGCCCATCACCGAGGTCGACGCCAGCACGCTGGACCTGCTCGCTGCGGAGCTGCCGTCGTCGCAACGGGCCCGCGACGCGCTGGTCGGTGCGGACGCCGTCGAGCTCCTCGCCGAGGTGGGGCTGGCGAAGTCCAGGGGTGAGGTCCGCCGGAACGCTGCGGGCTACTCGGTCAACGGGGTCGACCTGGCCCAGCGGGGCTCGGACGTGGGGGAGGGCGACCTCCTGCACGGGCGGTTCGTCCTGCTCGGTCGGGGTCGCAAGCAGCGCCACCTCCTGGTCGCAGCCGGCTGAACCTGAGCGGGCGCTCGGCAGGTGTGACGGGCGTCCCGTCGCCCGAGTTGACCCGGCCGTCCAACCCCGGTAGCTTTGCCATTCGCCCCGGTGAGCCACTGGCCACCGAGGTCCGGGACCTCTGGATCGCCGCTCAGGCGCCCCACGTCCCCGCTGGTCCCCTCCGGGAGACCGAGCGATCCTTGACAACGGAAGAGAGGATGCCAAAAGGCGAGTGCGGGCGTCCGCGTGCCGATTCATCGGTGCTCGGACACCCTTTCAATTCAATTTATGCACTTTCCGGACATCCCCCCGTCTCACGGGGGGAAGCCAGAACTGTGCCAGTCGGC
>CAIQNH010000157.1 GCA_903873135.1 uncultured Actinomycetes bacterium | reverse complement strand
GATCCCCACGTCCTGCAGCGCCTCCACGACCCGGATCCACGCGTCGTCGTCGACGTCGTCGAGGTCGGCCAGCACCGAGCCGAGGAACAGGCCCTGCACGGCCACCGCCCAGGCCCGGGCGTCGAGCTCCTCGCTGAACCACCCGCGACCGCGGGCTCGCTCGACCAGGTCGGTCAGCCCGTCGGTGAGCCGCCGTTGCGCCCAGCGCAGTTCGCTCGCGGTCTCGTCGTCGCTCGACGCTGCGGCGAGCGCTGCCAGTCGTTGCCGCCGCGCGGCGCGGCGTTCCGGTGAGCGGTTCAGTCGGACGAGCCGGCGGTTCCACTCGAGGAACTCCTCGAAGCTCGCAGCATCCTCGACGGCGGCACGGATCGACGCCAGGTCCGCCTCGGTGGTCCGGCGGAACTGTTCGGCGCGGGCGGCGGCGATGAGACCGGACCGCCCCGAGAAGTGGTGGTAGATCGCCCCCACCGACACACCGGCCTCGGCGGCGATCCCGGTCACGACGATCCCGTCCGGTCCGTCGCTGTCGAAGCGGGCGACGGCGACGTCGAGGATGCCCCGGACGGTCGCCTGGGGGTCCCGACGGCGAACCGAATCCGCCCGCTGATCCTTCGGTTCGGCGCCTGCCATCAGTGCCTACGGTCGAGGTGTCCAGCCATCTGTGGAGGTCACCATGCGTTCTCGTCGTCTGTCCAGCCGCATCCTCGCCGGGGTCATCGCCGGCGTTGCACTCGTCGGCGTGGGAGCGGGGTGCAGTTCGTCCGACGAGTCGGCTGACAGCTCGACCACGACCACCACGGCGCCGGCGACCTCGACCACCGCCGGTTCGACGTCCTCCGGGTCGGTCGACTGCGCCGCCGTCCAGAGTGCGTTGACGTCGATCACGACCGTCGAGGGTCAGGCCACGGCGGAGGGCGACGCGTTCGACCTGGCGCAGTTCGAGGCGGACATCCCCCAGCTGCAGGCACAGGCCGAGGTGATCGAACAGCAGGCCCAGACCGCTGGCGCCCCGGCGCAGGCGCTGGAGCTCTACAGCCAGCGGAACACCGCGGTGATCGACCTGCTGGTCCAGCTGGGCGAGACACGGAACCAACAGGAGTTCCAGACGCAGTACCAGGCGCTGCAGACCCCGGAGTACGACGACGCCACCCAGCAGGTCGGCGCAGCGCTCAAGGCGCAGTGCCCGTCGCTGACCGACTGACCGCCGGGTCGAGCCAACGGATCAGGATGCAGCCGGGGCGAATCCCGGTGCCTACCCCCCGAAGGGTCCGAGCACCTCGTAGGTGATGCCGCCCGAGCCGTCCCGGGATCCCAACGTCCCGCGCTGCGAACTGAAGTAGAGGCGGGTGCCGTCGGGTGAGAACGCCGGGCCGGTCAGTTCCGTATCTGGCTGCCCGGTCACCCGGAGCAGCGGGACGACCGCGCCCTCGGGTGTGATCAGGACCAGCTCCTGGTTCCCGCCGTCCTCGGCCACGACCACGTCGCCACGCGGGCTGACCGTCACATTGTCGACGCCGCGCAGCACGCCGGCGGGGTCGCGCTCCGGTCGGTGCAGGACCCGGATCCGCTGGCTCTCGGTCTGCAGCGCCCAGACCCGGTTGTCGCCCTTCGTCGTGAAGTAGACGGTCCCGCCGTCGTACCAGCAGCCTTCGCCGCCCCGGAAGGCGGTCGTGCCCGGCGGCCGTCCCAGACTCTGCGGGAAGTCCTGGTCGATCGGCCCGACCCAGGTCACCCGGTCGCCGTCCACGGCCGCCGCTTCGAGCACGCCACCGGACAGGTCCGGGTACGAGGTCGGCCGGAACCGGTACAGCCGACCGTCCTTGGCGTCCTCGGTCAGGTAGAGGTGTCCGTGGACCGGATCGACGGCGACCGCCTCGTGGTTGAAGCGGCCCAGTGTCGGCCGGACCCGGCCCTGACCCGGCTTCGTCGGGTCGCACTCGTAGACCTGCCCGAAGAGGTTCTCCTCGCACGACAGCCAGGTGCCCCACGGGGTGGGCCCGCCGCCGCAGTTGTTGTTGGTGTTCCCGAGGATCCGGTAGGCGGCGTCCACCACCCCGGCCCGGGAGAACGCCAACGCGCCGACACCGGCGCCGAGGGGGGCGAGCGTCTCGCTGTTCGACACGTAGATCCACCCGCCGTCGGACCGGGGGAAACAGGCCCCGCCGTCCGGTGCGTTGTGCCAGGTGTGGGCGGTGCCCGGGACCTGCTCGCCGCTGCGGGCCACCACGTTCACCGTGAACCCGGCCGGGAGCTGGATCCCGAGTTCGTCGGGCTCCCCCAGCGGGCCGAACGGACCCAGGCTGTCGTCCCTCGTCGTCGCCTCCGGCGAACGGCTGCACCCAACGGCGAGCAGCGCCGCTCCGACGGCACCCATGGTCAGGAACTGGCGGCGGTGGACGGATGCATCAGGCACGGGCGGAATCTAGGGATTCGGGGCGCTCGTTGGGTGTCCGTCCGGTGACGCACGGGCGGACCCTGAGTGAATCTCAGCCCGGGGCCGGGGCGGATGCCTGACGGAGTCCGGGGGCTCCGCGGCGACTGGAGAAGCCTCCGAGCCAACGTTCTGCGGGCCGGCGGACGAGCAGCTTCTCGGGGTCGGGGAAACCGAAGAAGTCCGCCTGCACCCGCTCCGGTGTCAGGTCGACGAGCAGGTAGCCGCGCTGGTCCCCCGAGGTCCAGCGCACCTGTGGTCCGTTGCCGGAACCGTTCCCACCGGGCGATGAGATGGAGCCGGCGGCGAACTCGACCGCTCCGACGCCCGCACCGGTGGACCGGTCGTAGACGTCGGGGTCGTCGAGCACGTCGATCGCGTGGAACCGGTGGATGTCACCGGTGAGGACGACCAGGTCGGCGGCGCTCGGCGCCAGGGCCGACAGGACCCGACCCCGGTCCCGCTCGCCCCAACCGCCCGACCGCCGGTTCGGTCCGGTCGCCCCGAAGGTCGTCTGTTGGGCGAGGACAGCCCAGGAACTCGTGACGTCGCCGAGCTGCCCGTCCAGCCAGTCGAACTGCTCGCGGCCGAGGTACAGGTCGCCGTCGTCCGGCGCTGGCCACAGGAATCGCCGCTGCCGGTCGAGTCCGACGATCGTGGCCAGGTCGCCGTAGCGGAGCGTCCGGAAGATCCGGTTCCCGTCGAGTCGGGTGGGCATCCACTCGCTGTAGGCCCGGAGTGCAGCGGCGATCCGGTCGTTCCACTCGCCGTCCTCGGCCTGGTGGTTGCCGGCGCCCCCGATGAAGGGATCGTCGGCGAACTCGTGGTCGTCCCAGACGTGGATCATCGGGTGCAGACGGTGGAGCGTCTGCAGGTCGGGGTCCGAGCGGTAGTGGGCGTAGCGCCGCCGGTAGTCCGACAACGTCCGGATCTCGGTGACCGGGTCGAGCAGGCGGTACTCGCCGTACGTCTCGCCTGACCCGGGGTTGGCGTACTCGTAGATGTAGTCGCCCAGGTGGATCCAGGCGTCCAGGTCGGAGCGATCAGCCATGTGCCCGTAGGCGTGGAAGTTCCCGAAGGCGTAGTTGGAGCAGGACGCGACGGCGAAGCGGAGTCGGTCGACCGAACCGACGGGGGCGGTGCGGGTGCGGCCGACCGGTGAGAGCCTCCCGGCGTCGTCGACGAACCGGTAGGCGTAGCGGGTGCCCGGGGTGAGCCCGGCGGCCACGAGGTTCACGGTCCAGTCGCGGAACCCGCCGGTCGTCGCCGAGCCGGTCGCGACCACGTTGGAGAACGTGTCGTCGGTGGCGACCTCCCAGCTCACGTCGACGGTGCCCGAACGTCCCGCCGGATCGAGCCGGGTCCAGAGCACGACCGAGTCGGGGTGCGGATCGCCGGACGCCACGCTGTGGCTGAACCCCGGCACGGCCGGGGCCGGGGCAGTCGGTGCGCAGGCCGACACGGTCGCTCCGAGTGCTGCTGCCGTTGCGGTCCCGGCGAGGAATCGTCGTCGCGTCGTCGAGTGGGGGTCCACCGGTTCCTCCGTCGTCTCCCCGGGTCCACGGATCGGACTCGGTAGGACGGGAACGTACGGTTCGGTGCGGGCCCCTGTCGTCGGGATCCCGGAGGTTTCACCGAGGGTTCAGCTGGGCGTCGCCCCGCCGGCCCTCAGTCGGGCGCCGCCACCCGGGTGATCTCGATGACCCGTGCGGTCGTCGCCTCGTCCGGCATCCACGCGACGGCACCGTCGGCGAGGGCCGCGGCGGTTGCCGTGCCCAGCGACCGTCCCTCATCGCTCAGGTCGGTGGCGTCGATCGTGTAGATCCCGTCCGGGTCCAGGCCGGTGATCCGCAGCTCTGCTGGTGGCGACAGGGGGTCGTCGAGCTGGTAGCAGAACACCACCGCCCGGCTGCGGTCGGGGGCGACGAACGCGAGGGCGGCCCGACTCCGGTCGGGTCCGTCGACGGGACTGACGAGCCGGATGAGTCGACCGTGCTGCACGAGGTCCTGTGTGCGGCGGGCCACGGCGACCGCCCGTCGACAGACGGCGAGCGACGCGTCGTCGAGTGCCTCGAGGTCCAGGTCGAATCCGAACCGGCCGGACAGTGCGACCGCGCAGGCGAACTGCAGCGGCCGGCCTCCCCACGCCGTCACGTGGGCGGCCATGGCGCTCGCCGGGAACCAGTGCCCGCACGCCCACTGCATCCGGACCCGGGTCACGGGGTCGGTGTTGTCGGAGGTCCAGAACTCGTGGAACCACCGCAGCGTCCCGTGGTCGGTCCGTCCGCCTCCCGACGCGCACAGCATCAGCTCCACGTCCGGGTGCGCGTCGGCCACGCGCGCCATCACGTCCCAGGTGGCGTGCACCCAGTCGACCCAGGCGTTGGACTGCCGGTCGGCCGGGAGCGCCCGGGTGCCCGGGTCGGTGACCGGGCGGTTGGCGTCCCACTTCACGTAGCTGGTCCCGGGTGCCCCGCCGAGCACGCGGTCGACCACGCCGACCTCGAAGTCGCGCACCTCCCCCAGGAGCGGGTCGAGCGCCAGCTGGTTCCGGTGCTCCCGGGGTTCGCGACGGTCGCGGACGACCCAGTCGGGGTGCTCGGCGAAGAGCTCGCTGCGCCGGTTGACCATCTCGGGCTCGACCCAGATCCCGAACCGGACGCCGCGGTCGGTCGCCGCGTCGACCAGCGCCGGGAGCCCGCCGGGCAGCTTGCGCCGGTCGACCTCCCAGTCCCCGAGACCCGCGTCGTCGTCGTCCCGGGGGTGGGTGGTCCCGAACCAGCCGTCGTCGAGCAGGAAGACGTCGGCGCCGATGTCGGCCGCCCGGTCGATCAGGCCGACGATCCGGTCCTGGTCGAAGGCGAAGAACGTGGTCTCCCAGTTGTTGACCACCAGGGGTCGGGTGCGCTCGGGGTCCCGGAGCACCCGGGCGCGCGTCCACCGGTGGAACCGGTCGGTCAGTTCGGCCCGTCCGGTGGCCCACGTCCAGGCCACCGTCGGGGACACGAACGGCACCCCCGGGTCGAGGACGTAGTGCGCCCCGGTCGGGTTGGTCCCGGCCCTGAGCCGGAGGTCCCGTGTCGCCTCACCGGACCGGGGACGCACGTCCAGCGCGAACCTGGTGTTGCCACCCCAGGCGATGGAGCACCCGACCACGTCGCCCTCGGTCTCCGTCGCCGGGCCGTTCGGCTCGAGCAACAGGAACGGCGCGCGCTGGAGGTGCGGCTGGATGCCTCCCATGCTGTCCAGCACCTTCGTGCCCGGGGTCAGGCGCTCGGTCGTCCAGGCCCACTCGTCGGCCCAGCCGGCGCCACCGAACTGGACCACCTGCGCCTCCGGCCCGACCAGGAACGTCGGTGCGATGGAGTCGAGGTCCCAGATCGTGACGGGTCCGTCCTCGTGGTGCTCGACCTCGACCCACTGCTCGAGCACCCCGGAGACCCGGTGGGTGCGCGCGCTGAACGTGACGTGCAACTCGAGCAGTTCGTCGCGGGTCCGCACCCGGACCAGTTCGTCGCCGTCGTCCGTCGAGCGGTCCACCCGAACGAGCGCGAGCCGGGTGGTCGTGGTCCCCTCGGCGTGGGTGATGCGCAGCGCCGGTGGTCGGTACGGGTCCGGCCCGCCCCAGGTCGGGTGGGCGTCCGGGTACCACACGGGGTCGACCTCCACCGGTGCGTCGGCACCGCCGGGTCCGAGCGCCACCTGGTGCAGCCGACCGGCGACGTCGGCCGCCCAGGTCCAGCCCCATCCCCCTGCGTCCACCCGGACGACGGGTGGGTCGGGTCGGTCGTCGTGGTCGTGCGTCACGCCCCCATCCTCGCCGACGTCCCGGATCCGACCGGCACCTGCGGACGGCCGGGCGGATTCACCGCGCGATCAGGTACTGTTCACCTCGTGTTCACCAGCGAGACGGGGCGGGATCGGGACGGCACCTCCGGCGGGGCGGCGCCCGTCTCGAGGCGCACCATGCTCAAGTGGTCGGGCGCAGCCGGGATGCTCGCCGTGGCCGCACCGATGGTGCAGGCCTGCACCATGCCACCGCCACCGCCGGGCACCGATCCCAGCGGCCTCGTGCTGCTCCCCGGGTTCTCCAGTCGGGTGATCGCCCGCGCCGGGGAGTCGGTCGCCGGGACCGGTCAGTTCTACCGGTGGTTCCCCGACGGCGCAGCCACGTTCGCCGACCCGGCGACGCCCGGTGGGTGGTACCTGGCGGTGAACCACGAGGTCACGGGCGGCAACGGTGGTGTCACGAGCATCCGGTTCGCCGCCGACGGCACGATCGTCGGCGCGCAGGCGGTGCTGTCCGACACGTCCTCCAACTGCGCCGGTGGCGCCACCCCGTGGGGCACCTGGCTGAGCTGTGAGGAGTACAGCCGCGGGTACGTCTGGGAGTGCGACCCGACCGGGGCCGCCCCGCCCGTCAAGCGCACGGCGCTGGGTGCCTTCAGCCACGAGGCCGCAGCGGTCGCCGCCGACGGTCGCGTCTACCTGACCGAGGACCGACCCGACGGCGCCCTCTACCGGTTCACCCCGGCCACCCCCGGCGACCTGTCCGCTGGAGTGCTCGAGGTCGCCACCGGCGCCGCTCCCGGAACGCTCACCTGGGTCCCCGTCCCCGACCCTGCCGCCTCGACCACCTCGACGCGACTGCAGGTGCCGGGCACGACGAGGTTCGACGGCGGCGAGGGGATCGACACGCTCGGCGACGAGGTCTGGTTCACCACCAAGGGCGACCTGCGCGTCTGGAGGTACCGGATCAGCACCGCACAGGTCGACGTCCGGTACCAGGCGGGCGGTGCGAGCACGCTCGACGCAGTCGACAACCTGTGGGTCGACGACGCCTCGGGGGCGCTGGTGGTCGCCGAGGACGGCGGCAACATGGAGCTCGTCGCGATCCGTCCCGACGACTCGGCCGTCGTCCTCGCCCGCATCCCCGGCCAGGACGGGAGCGAGGTCACGGGCCCCTGCTTCAGTCCCGACGGCCAGCGGCTGTACTTCTCCTCGCAGCGAGCCCCGGTGGGTGCGGTCGGTGCGCCGCTGGGCGTCACCTACGAGGTGACCGGACCGTTCGACACGCTCCTCGGCCGGAGCTGAACCCCGTCCGCCCCGCGGCGGCAGGAGGTTCCCCGCTAGGCGACGGTGTGGACGATGCCCTCGGGCTCCACGATCACGAAGCCGCCGGGCGAGAACTCGAGCTGGAACGCCTCACCCGAGCCGCGCCCGATGAGCGCTCCGGCACTGAACGACGACCGGACCGACACCTGCAGGCCGGCGGTCCACGCCACGACGGCGTTCGGGTCGACGCACGTGCGGGCCTCGGAGGTGTCGAGCACCACCGGCCAGTCCGACGCCAGGATGATCGCGCCGGGTCCCGTGAGCGTCACGTTGAACAACCCTCCGGCCGCCGCTGCGCCGATGCCGCCCTTGATGGCGTTGATGTCCCACGAGACGGTGTCGTCGAACCCGAGCAGCGCCCGTGAGGACGCCGAGATCTGCTCGCCGGGTGCGAGCTCGAGCAGGTGGAGCTTGCGACTGTGGTGGGAGACGAACAGTTCGCCGGCTCCCGAGCACCGCATCAGTCGGACGCCCTCACCGGTGAGCGAGGCCTTCACGAACCGCTTGGCACCCGACCCCTCGTAGGCGAACTGGACGTCGCCCTGGTAGGCGATCATCGCTCCCCTCGTGACCAGCAGCGGTGCGCCCAGGGTCACCTTGACGACCGCCGGATTCTGGCGGGTCATCCGGCCCGTCGTCTCCCGCTCCCGGTTCTCCTGGGCGAACAGCGTCGAGTTGGCCAACCCCGCTGACGGTGCGGCGGAGTGTCCTCCGTACTGCTGGGTCGCGGCCACCGCTCCGCTGTTCGGGTCGCTCAGCGGAGCGGTGTGCTCCGTCCACTGGGAGCCGTCCCACCAGCGGAGCTGGGCGGGATTCTGGGGATCGGGGTGCCAGGCGGCGTCGGTGTCCACGGGCGGATCCTACGCACGGGTTCCCCGGTCGTCAGTCCCGACGTGAGCGCAGGATCAGCAACCCGCCGCCGACGGCGAGCAGACCGATCACCAGGAGACGCAGCACGTTCGCACCGGTCACGGCCAGCGCCGAGGATCCCGATCGCGTCGCCGTCCGCCCGGCCACCTCCGACTCGGGGTTGGTGGCGATCGTCGTCGCCGGCAGCACGTCGACGGGAACGGTCGTCGACGTGGTGCTGGTCGACGTCGTGCTGGTCGACGTGGACGTCGTGGTGCTGGACGTCGTGGTGCTGCTCGTCGTGCTCGTGGTGCTGGACGTCGTGGTGCTGCTCGTCGTGCTCGTGGTGCTGGACGTCGTGGTGCTGCTCGTCGTGCTCGTGGTGCTGGACGTCGTGCTGGTCGTCGTGGTCGGGCAGTCGGGCGGCAGGACCTTGGCGAGCGAGGCCGTGGCGGTCCCGGTCCGGGTCGCACCGGAGCGGTCGGTCACGGTGCCGAGCACCTCGTTGGTCACGGTCCCGGTGTCCTCGCACCGTGGGACCGAGGTCTGCAGGCAGATCTCCGGCGGCGGGCCGTCGAAGGTGACCTGCAACTGGGCATCGGGATCGAGCGCCAGGGTGGCGTCGGTGAACGTCAGCGACGCGTCGAACGTGTAGCCCCCGGATGGAGCGGGCGGCAGGTTCGTGAGGTCCACGCCGAGTCCCACCCCCGGGACGTCGACGAATCCGGGTACCGGGGAGCCGTCGGGGTTGCGGACCGTCACCGACCACTGGCGCAGGGTCGTCGGGTCGACCTCGAGGAGCGACGCGGCGCTCCAGGTCACGTTCGGCGTGGTCCGACAGTACGACCGCTTCGGATCCACCTGGAGGCGGGCCGAGGCCGTCGGGCACGGGCCGGTTGTCCCGGAGTCGCTGAAGGAGATCTGCCAGCCCTCGTCGCCCAGGCCCAGGAGGCAGCCGTTCCGTTCCGCCACGAACCCGTAGAGACTCAGGCGTCCGGCGTTGACCTCGGGGAAGGTGACCGCACCTGCGGTCCCCACCCCGGCGCACGGTCCGTCGGTGGCGAAGTCGTAGCAGAGGCCGTAGCTGTTGGCGACCGGCCTGCTCTTGGTCGTGTCGGTCAGGAACGGGATCCAGAGGCGGTTGTTCGACGTGGCGGCCACGTAGGCGAGGGCTGCGAACACGGTGCCGCCGGAGCCGTCCGGGAACAGCTTCGGCACCCCGTTGATGGCAGCCTGCAGTCCGGGCGGAACCGGACCCGGGCCGCCCGTTCCGTCGAAGCAGTTGACGGGTCGCGACACGTTGGGCTGACCGAACAGCACGGGGTCGGCGAACGTGCTCCCCACGCACACTGCGGCCGCGCCCTCGGCGTCGGGGAACACGAGCCCGGAGAGTCGGTAGAACCCGCTGGTCGTGCCGGGGACGGCCGGAACCTTCCACCCCTCGCAGGCCTGACCTGCGGCCATGTCGAAGCAGAACAGCCGGTTGCCGCGGGACTGCAGCAGCGACGGGTTCGACCCGTAGTCGACGACGAAGTAGAAGCGACTGCCGACCACCTCCATCGACAGGGTCGGGGACCGGCCTGCCGGGAACTGGTTCGGGTCCCACCCGGGGAGCCCGACCGTGTTCACGTTGACGGTCCCGCACCGGGTGAGCGTCGCGGTGTCGAAGCACTCGACGTTGATCCGGTTGGCCTGCTGGCCGGTCGGCAGGTTGACCGCTGCGCCGTAGATGCGGGTGCCGAGCGACGCCACACCGCTGAACGGCGAGTGGCTCACCGGTGCGTACGGATTGCCCTGCTGGAGCTGGTCGGCGACCGGGAACCACGCCACGGGGCACGGGGCGGTGGTCGTGGTGTCCCAGCAGTAGAAGCCACCCTCGTCCGGACCGGCCTTCGCCCGCGTCCCGGAGATCCAGAGTCGGCCGCGACCGTCGAGCACCGAGTCGGCCTCGAACGGAGTGGTCAGGTCGCTCTGCTCACCGATGGAGACCTCGACGGGGTACCCCGGGCACGTGGACCTGGCGGCGCGGTCGACGCAGTTGATCTCGGGCTTGCCCGGGTTGGTGTGGTGGAAGACGTTGTAGGTGCGCGGGCCTCCCGAGAGCACCGGCACCCAGCCGTCGCCACGGGTCTGGATCGGTTCGGATCCCCAGAAGTCGGTGATGCCGCCGCGGACCGTGCCGGGTTCGTCGCCGGACACGACCCTGATCGAGCGGGTCGTCGTCGAGGGCGGGTCGGTGAACGGACCGGCCGGACCGGTGTTCGAGTAGGAGACCTGCCACCCGTCGGGAGCCACGACCGAGCCGGGCACGAGCTGTGAGCCCGGTCCGATGGTGTCGATGGTCTCCACCCGCACGGGCTGGTCGCTGAGTGCGGTGTTGCGGATGGTCCAGTCGACGGTGTCGCCGCCCACGACCTCCGATGGCGAACCGGTGGACGTGGCGGTCCCGGCCTTCTCGACGACCGGGTCCTCGTCGGCGGCCAGGACCACACCCGGACCCAGCGCTGCAGCCCCGAGCACGGCGACCATCACGGCGGCGACCACTCGGTGTGTTCGTGGCGATCGGTGGCGTTCCATGGCGTGAGGGTAGGGGACGCCCGTCTTCTCGGGAAAGGGGGAGGAGCGGCGCCCGGGACCGCGATGCGTCGCTGGGCCAACTGGGGCATCTACCCACCACCCTCCGTGTTCGCCTCGTTGCTCAATGCGGCTCGATCTGGGACGATGTGTCCGGAGTTGAGGGTCCGGGAGGTCGGCCGTGGGTACAGCGTGGCGAGCGATCCGTGTCAGGTCGGGCCGTAGGGGGTCGGTGCCTGCGACGTTCGGCGCGCTCGTGCTGGCAGCCGGCCTGCTGGTGCTCGCCGGTCCGTGGACGGCAGGTGCTGGTGCGGTGACGGGTGGGGACTACCCGCCGACGTCGTCGGTGCAGGTGACCTTCACCCCGTCGACGCAGGGCGAGGGTTGCGTCCCGTTCCCGGTCGGTGTCCAGCACGCGCCGCAGAACTCGTCGTCCGACTTCCGACTCCGGGTCGTGGTCACGCAGCCGCTCTGTCAGCCGGTGCGGGCGACCGCAGCGATCTACGCCATGACCGCCTACCCGAGCGCGTGGCCACAGACGCTGACGGCCACGGCGTCGTTCACGCTCGGACCAGCGGGCACGACGGTGGTGGACTTCACCAAGGGGTGTCAGGCCGCGCAGTTCGACGTGGTCACCGGGGCCACCCCCCAGGTGATCAGTCCCACGGGACCGTGGCACGGTCCGCTGCTGTTCCCGTTCGACACAGGCACGGCCCTGCAGTGGGGCGGGTGCACCACGACCACCACCACCCCGTTCACGATTCCCACCACGACCGTTCCCACCACCACCTCGTCCACCACCACGAGCAGTTCGACCACGTCGACCACGGTGCCGGTGACCACGACGACCGTGCCGGGTTCGACGACGACCGTGCCGGGTCCCACCACCACCGTCCCGGCGGACGTGGCCGGTGAGACCACCGTCGCACCGCCGCCACCGGCCCAGGTGGCGGGCATCGCCTCCACGAACGGGAGCCTGGCCTTCACCGGACTCGGTCCGACCGGTTACCTGCTGGGTGGCGGTCTCGTGGCGATCGGTCTGGTGCTGATGATGTTCGGCCGACGTCCGATCAGCCAGCGCTGAACGTCACCGCACCCGCCGGACACGGTCACCGCCGGCGGCCTCAGGACGCCGTGCGGTCCCGCTCGACCTCGTCGAGCGACTCGTACTCCTCGCTGGTGTCGGCCCACGTCTCGTACTCGATGATCCCGAGCTCGGTGAACCGATCACGCAGCCAGCCGTCGCCGGCGTCGAGCAGCCCGAGCTTGCGGCAGTTCGGCACGATCTTGGAGAACAGCAGGGTCCGGAACATGCGCTCCTCGTCGGAGCGCTCCGCCAGCATCACCCGGACGATCGGTTCGGGGTCGACCCCCATCCGCTCCCAGGTGTCGGTGTGGAACCAGCGGTCGCGCAGGCGCAGCACCGCCTCGTAGGCGAACTCCTGACGGTCACGCAGCTCGGCGGCCGACATGGACTCGTAGAGCTCCTGCAGCGACAGCACGCCGAACGCCACGTGACGGGCCTCGTCGCTCATGACGTAGCGCAGCAGCTGCTTGAGCAGCGGCTCGTCGGTGATCGAGTGGATGAACCCGAACGCCGCGAGCGCCAGACCCTCGACCATGATCTGCATGCCGAGGTAGGTGATGTCCCAGCGTTCGTCGGCGATGATCGCGTCGAGCAGCCGGCCCAGGTGCGGGTTGATCGGGTGCTCGCCCGACATCTTCTCGTCGAGGTACCTGGCGAACACCTCGACGTGACGGGCCTCGTCGATCACCTGGGTGGCCCCGTAGTACTTGGCGTCGATCCACGGCACCTGTTCGACGAGCTTGGCGGTGCAGATGAGCGCACCCTGCTCCCCGTGCAGGAAGTTCGACAGCATGGCGTTCTGCTGTTGGATCCCGAACTCCATCCAGTTGGCGTCGCTCCAGCGGGCCACCTCGGAGCCGTAGCTGGCTGCGAGCTCCTTGAAGCGCGCCGTCGCCGGTGTCACCGTCATCTGGGCCGCCATGCGCTCCTGGTCGACGTCGGTGTCCCAGGGGAGGTCGGTCGAACCGTTCCACTGCGATGTCTTGGCCTTCTCGTAGAGCTTGGCCAGGCCGGACCTCGTCCGGTCGTAGTCCCACGTGAAGGCGATGTCGCCGGCACTGGTGACCACGTGTTCCTCGCCGACCTCGCTCCGGCCGGCTGCGAGGATCGACTGGACCTCGTCGTCGGTGACGCTCACGCTGACTCCCCTCTGGACTCCCCGGGATCGGTGGGCACCCGGCCCGACCGTCGTCTCGTCGCCCTGCATGATCGCACAGGTTCCGTGGGTGCATCTCCCCGCCTGTCGCCGATCCGGGCCGCGGAGACGGTTGAATGGAGGGGTCCGGCTCGCCGGACGGGCAGGCGGCAACGGGGCCGTCTGCGACCAGGAGGAGCTGTCATGCACAGCACGTCGAGCTGCCGTCAGTGTCGGGGACTGGCCACCGGGGCCGCGGACCGGTGCCCAGAGTGCCGGAAGTGGGTCCGCCGTCCGGACTACTTCCCGACCGTTCCGTCCACCGAGCGGACCAGGGGTAGCTAGCCTCTCCCCTCCATGGCCGACCGAGCCCTGTTCGCTGAGCAGGCGACGCCCTTCATCGACCAGCTCTACGGCGCGGCGGTGCGGATGACCAGGAACCCGGCCGACGCCGAGGACCTCGTCCAGGAGACGTTCGTCCGCGCCTACAAGGGCTACGAGTCGTTCCAGGACGGGACGAACCTGCGCGCCTGGCTCTTCCGGATCCTGACGAACACGTTCATCAACAGCTACCGGGCGGCCCAGCGCCGGCCGGAGCAGAGCGAGCTCGACGACGTCGAGGAGCTGTACCTCTACCGCCGGATCGGTGGGCTGGAGGCTGCCGCCCTGGGCCGGAGCGCCGAGGACGAGCTCATGGACCTGTTCACCGACAGCCAGATCCACGACGCCCTGGAGGCCCTGCCCGAGCAGTTCCGCCTGGCCGTCCTGCTGGCCGACGTGGAGGGCTTCTCCTACAAGGAGATCGCCGAGATCCTGGACGTCCCGATCGGGACGGTCATGAGTCGACTCCATCGTGGAAGAAGAGCGCTCCAGAAATCGTTGTACGAGTTCGCCCGGGAACGAGGGGCGATCCGAGGCCCTGCTCCGGGAGAGGACGTGGGGGAGTCGGAGACGGCCGTCGACCCTGCCACGGAGACCCGAGGACCATGAGCGACCACCACCACGACCACGACGAGGCAGTCCACGAGCACCGGTGCGACGACGCCATCGCCCAGATCCAGGCGTTCCTCGACGGCGAGCTCGACGAGGCCACCGTGGCCCGGATCGAGGCCCACCTCGAGGACTGCTCCCCGTGCCTCGAGGCCTACGACTTCGAGGCCGAGCTCCGGAAGGTGATCGCCGCCAGGCTCCGTGACGACGTCCCCGGGGACCTGCGGACCCGGATCACCGCCGTGCTCGACCGGCTCGAGTCCGAGGGCGGCGGCTCCTGAGGGTGTGGTCCGACCCGCGTGTGACCGCTCGGCGTGAACGGTCCTAGACTGAGGTGATGTTGTTCCTCGCCTCCGAGGCCGCCTCGAACACCGTGTGGCACTTCTGGTTGGCGGTCCCGATCGCACTGGGCGCCATCGCCGCGTTGATCGCTGTCATCGCCGGCTACGTGGCCAGCGTGACCCGGACCCGGTACCCCAAGAGCGACACCTGAGCCCCACGTGACCGACTCGATCGACTGGGGCCTGGCCGAGCAGGTCGCCCGTCGCATCGCCGGGACCGACCCCTTCGCGGACTCCTACCACCGGCAGGGGATGGAGCGCGACTTCCACGAGTTCACCGAGCGGGCCCAGGGGTACGTCGAGTCCGAGACCGGTCTGATCTCGGCCGCCGGCCCGGCGAGAGCCAGGGTGGTCGACCGGATCGACTGGGTCCGGGCCAACCTGGCCTCCTACCAACGGCTGCTCCGGCCCGTGCTCCGTCGGATGGAGGAGCGGCTCGACGGTCCGCTGTCGGTGGTGTCGAACAAGATCGCCGGTGCGGAGCTCGGCGGCCTCCTGGGGTGGATGTCCACGAGGGTGCTCGGCCAGTACGACCTGCTGGTCCTCGAGGACGAGGACCCGGAGGACCAGGACATCGTCTACTACGTCGGTCCCAACATCCTCTCGCTCGAGAAGCGCCACTCGTTCCCACCGGGGGAGTTCCGGCTGTGGGTGGCGCTGCACGAGGTCACCCACCGGACCCAGTTCACCGGCGTGCCGTGGCTGCGCCCGCACTTCCTGGGGCTCGTGAACCAGCTCGTCGACGGCGCCGAACCCGACGCCACGAGGTTGTTCACCGCGGTCGGCCGGGTGGCCGAGGGTGTGCGGACCAGGACCAACCCGCTGGCCGACGGCGGCGTGGCGGGTCTCTTCGCGTCGGCCGAGCAGCTGCAGGTCATGGAGCAGGTCGGCGGTCTGATGAGCCTGCTCGAGGGTCACGGTGACGTCACCATGGATCGCGCGGCGGCGTCCCAGATCCCGTCCCAGGCCCGCTTCGCCCGGGTGCTGCGGGCCCGGCGTCAGCAGGCGAACCTGGTCACCCGACTCGTCCAGCAGATCACCGGCCTCGAGGCCAAGCTCGCGCAGTACGAGCAGGGCGAGCGGTTCATCGAGGCCGTCGAGCGGGCCGCCGGCCCGACCGTGGTCAACCGGGCGTTCGAGTCGCCGGAGCTGCTCCCGTCGCTCGCCGAGATCCGGGACCCGTCGCTGTGGCTGCGTCGCCTCGGCGTGTCGAACGCGGCGTGACTCCCCGCCGGCCGGACGCGTCGGACCCGCCGGTCGCCGAACTCCTCGACCGGACCACGTTCCCCGCCGGCTCGGGTCCGCTCCGGTGCGCGGTGTCGGGCGGCGCCGACTCCACCACCCTGCTGGCGCTCGCCGTGGCGACCGGCCGGCAGGTGGTGGCCGTCCACGTGGACCACGGGCTGCGCCCCGACTCGCACGCCGACGCCGACCACGTGGCCGGCGTGGCGGCATCGTGGGGTGCTGCGTTCGAGCTGCACCGGGTCGAGGTCGCGCAGGGCGCCGACCTCGAGGCCCGGGCCCGCGAGGCCCGACACGCTGCGGCCGGCCCGGGAACCCTCTGGGGCCACACGGCGGACGACCAGGCCGAGACCGTCGTCCTGCGGATGATCCGGGGGACCGGTCCGGTCGGCTTGGCTGCCATGCGTCCGGTCGACCACCCGCTGCTCGCCCTGCGTCGGAGCGAGACCAGCGCCCTCTGCGACCACCTGGGGGTCGAGCCCCGACGGGATCCCGCCAACGGGGACCCCAGGTTCGACCGGGTCCGCGTCCGCCACGAGGTCCTCCCCCTCCTCGACGACGTGGCCCGGCGTGACGTCGTGCCGCTCATCGCCGGGCTGGCGACCCGGTCGGCCGAGCTGGGCGACCTGCTCGAGCTGCTCGCGGCCGAGGTCGATGCCACCTCCGTCGCCGACCTCCGGTCCGTGCCCCGACCGGTCGCCGTGACGGCGTTCCGTCGCTGGTGGAACGGACGCACCGGTGGGCTGCCACCCCCGGGTGCGACGGCGACCACCCGGGTGTTCGACGTGGTCGACGGTGCGGCGCGCTCGTGCGACGTCGTCCGGGGTTGGTCGCTGCACCGCAGCGCCGGGCGGCTCCGCCTCGAGTCGACCCGGGACCAGCGGTCCCGGTGACCGACAGCTTTGGGGACGGTGAACGCCGGTCGGTAACGTCACCGGGGTGAGCCCGGCGCCCCTCGAGTCCTTCGACGACGACCCGTGCGTCGGATCGACGGTCCTGACGGAGGAGCAGATCGCCGAGCGGATCCGCGAGCTCGGTCGTGAGCTGACCGAGGACTACGGCGACCGACGTCCGCTCCTCGTGTGCGTGCTCCGGGGTGCCTACGCGTTCCTGACCGACCTCGCCCGGGAGGTCGACCTCCCGGTCGAGATCGACTTCATCGCGGTCTCGTCCTACGGCGCGTCGACCCGCACCTCGGGTGTGGTCCGACTCGTCAAGGACCTCGACGTCGACCTGACCGGTCGCCACGTGGTGCTCGTCGAGGACATCGTCGACACCGGCCTGACCCTGCGCTACCTGCGGCGCAGCCTCGAGGCGCGCGGACCCGCCAGTCTCGAGGTCTGCACGCTGCTCGCCAGGGAGTCGGCCGACCTGGAGGGACTCGGCGTGCGCTACGTCGGCTTCACCATCCCGGGTGAGTTCGTGATCGGCTACGGCCTCGACGTCGACGAGCGTTACCGGAACATGCGGCACATCGCCGTGTACGTCGATCCCGGCGTCTGAGCGTCACCGACCGACGTCAGAGTCGTCCGGCCCGCACGAGCGACCGGTACGCCCAGAGGCCCGGTGCCACCGGCAGCCAGAAGGTCAGCAGCCGGTAGAGGAACACGGTGGGGATCGCCAGGCCGAGCGGAACGCCGAACAGCGCCAGTCCGGCCACGAGCAGGAGCTCCACCACCACCAGACCCCCCGGGGTGGGCGCCGGCGCTGCGATCACGGTGACGATCAGGAACGTCAGCGCCAGTTCCAGGAAGTCGCCCTCCACGCCCACCGACCACGCCGAGAACACGAGGGCGCTGGTGTACGCCGCGGTCACCAGCACCGATCCGACGAGGAGCTGGGCGATCCGGCGGGGGCGGTCGACGACCTCCCGCAGTCCCCGACCCGCTCGCTGGATGGCTGGCACGAAGGTCTCGGTCACCTGCGACCGCCACCCCGGTACGAGCCACGCGGCGACCAGGGTCACCACCGTGAGGACCAGGGCTGCGAAGGGCAGCACCGACTCGGCGGGGTCCGAGACGAGTTGGACGGACGAGTCGTCGATGCCGATGCGCGACGCCACGATCAACAGCAACAGGTGCACCACCAGACCGGTGACGGTGACGAGCCCGACGGACTGGAGCGCGTCGTCCGCGGTCACACCCTGCCGCTGGAGGAACCGGACGCCGAGCGCCAGGCCACCGCGGCGGGCCCCCGTCAAGCGGTTGGCCACCGACGACGCCAACCGCGACTCGAAGGTCGGGATGAACTGGAGCGCGTCGCGGAACGCCCCGGTCTGGGCGAGGGTGGCACCGACGTAGGTCGCGAACGACGCCGCGGCTGCGGCGGCGAGGGTCAACGGTTCGAGTGACGTCAGGGCTCGGAACGAGTCGAGCTCGTCGGTGGCCGTCGCCAGGACCACCCAGAACACGGCGGTCACGGCCAGGGCGGCGAGCAGCCGCCACGGCCGGACGGGTTCGACGGGCTCGAGTGGCTCCGCCCGGACCCCGGCCTGCCGCTGGACCTCGGCGCGCAGGGGCTCGAAGAGTTCGTTGTCGCGCAGCGCCGTCCGTGTGGCGCTCCCGAGCGCGAACGGCTGCAGGCGGGGCAGGCAGTCGGCGAGCGCCTCGTGCCCGAGGTTCCGTTCGGCCGCGGCCACCGCCCGTTCGACGCCGACCACCGTGGCGGTGGACCCGAGCAGTTCCGCCACGTCGGTGTCGAGGAGCAGGTTCGATGCGGCGAGTTCGGCGAACCCGAAGTCGATGATCCAGGCCCGGCCGTCCTCGGCCAGGAACACGTTGGCGAGCCGCAGGTCCCGGTGGGCGATGCCGGCGGAGCGCATCGTCGCCAGTTGGCCCCAGACCTCGTCGAGCGTCCCGTCGTCCAGGTCGTCCGCCTCGACCCGGTCGAGCGAGTCGCCGTCGATCGCGTCGAACGCCAGCAGCATGCCGTCGTTCCCGACGGTCGAGACCGCCTCGAGGTCCGGTGTGCGCACGCCGACCGACGAGGCACGCAGCGACAGGAGCGCCTCGTGCTCCACGGCCCGACGCAGCGACGGGAAGGGCCGTTCGTCGCCGGCGCTCCGGAACGTGAGGACCCGGATCACCCGGAAGAGCAGGTCTGCGGACCGGTTGTCCTGGTCGAGCACCTTCACGAACAGGCGGCGACCGTCCATGGTGCGTGCGAACCACGGCGTCGATCCCCGGGCGTCCACCGACGCAGGAGCGGCGCTCGCCACCCGGAAGCCGTTCCGGGCGAGCGTGGCCACGATGTCGCGCTCGGCCGGCCTGCTGTCGGGGGTGCCGAACGCCAGGGCGACGAGCGCGCCACAGGTGATGCCGGCGCCGATGTCGACCAGGAACCCGACCGGCGGGATGGCGTCGACGGTGAACGTGACCACCACCTGCGTGAGGACCAGCCCGACCCCCAGTCGCTTCGTCGTGCGGTTCAGGTAGGGCAGGCCCACCACGAGCGCTGCCACGAACCCGGCCACGAGGGCGTCGTTCGGAGTGACGAACCCGGACGAGTCCGCCAGGTCCGAGGTGGACCGGTAGGCGTCGGGGAAGAGTGACGGTGGTGTGGTCGTGGAGATCCGGACCAGGACCTCGCTGAGGACCATCGCGGAGATCCCGGCGAGGTTGACCAGGCCGAGGAGCCGCCACGAGCGCGCGCGGAGCAGTCGGACGTTGACGACGAAGGGGGTGAGGACCAGGACGCTGGTCACCACCATCAGCGGCACGCTCGAGAGCCACTCCGGGAGCACCTTGGTGACGGCGTCGAGGTCCAGGAAGAACGCCGTGACCGAGTTGTCGAAGCGCCAGACCGTCAGCACGCCGACGGACAGGACGAGCAGGCCGATCACCAGCCGGAACAGGGACGTCGGGGTGCGGATCATCTGCGGACGTTCCCGGGCGACCGGAGGACCCTCCGGATCAGCAGCGTTCGACCGGTCGACGAGTCGGACCGGATCGTCGTCGGGACGTGGTGGTGCAGGAACCCTGCGATGTTACCGATGGTCCCGCCGTCTCCCGATGGAGCGGGCTCCGGTGCCGGGGCCGGAGCGTGCGGACCGCCCGGTAGCCTGCGGCCATGGCGGCGTCCCCCCGACGAGGTCGACGGACCTCGGGCACCCCGGTGTGGTGGTGGGTGCTCGGCGTGCTCGCCGTCCTGGCCGCCGTCGCCGGCGGGTGGTGGTGGGTCGCGAGCCGGGCCGACGCCCCCACGGAGCTGCGGCTGGACGAGTTCCAGGCGGCGTTGGCCGACGGACGGATCGAGACGGCGACCATCGTCGATCGTTCCTCGACGGTCGAGGGCGACCTGGTCGGAGGTGGGCGCTACACGACGGCGTTCCCGGCAGCCTTCGGCGAGCAGCTGACCAGGGAGCTCCTGCGTTCGGACGTTCCGGCCGAGGTCGACAACTCCGAGCCCGCCACGCTCACCGACATCCTCCTCGGCGTCGTGCCGACGGTGCTGATCGTCGGGGTCTTCCTCTGGTTCGTGCTCCGCATGCAGGGCGGTGGTCGGGCCGCAGGGTTCAGTCGCACCAAGGCCCGGGTCGACGGCGAGGTCCCGGTGACCTTCGCCGACGTCGCCGGAGCGGAGGAGGCCACCGAGGAGCTGCGTGAGGTCGTCGAGTTCCTCCGGGATCCGGACCGGTTCGCCCGCCTCGGCGCGCGGATCCCCGCCGGGGTGCTGCTGGTCGGACCACCCGGGACCGGCAAGACCCTGCTCGCCCGGGCGGTGGCGGGGGAGGCCGACGTCCCGTTCTTCTCGATCTCCGGGTCCGACTTCGTCGAGATGTACGTCGGGGTGGGCGCCTCCCGGGTCCGTGACCTGTTCCGACAGGCCCTCGCCCGGGCCCCGTCGATCGTGTTCGTCGACGAGATCGACGCCGTCGGCCGCCACCGCGGCACCGGCGTCGGCGGCGGCCACGACGAGCGGGAGCAGACGCTCAACCAGCTGCTCGTCCAGATGGACGGCTTCGACGCCGACAGCGGCGTCGTGCTCGTCGCCGCGACCAACCGGCTCGACGTGCTCGACCCGGCGCTCCTGCGGCCGGGTCGCTTCGACCGCCACGTGGTGGTGGACCCACCCGACCGGGCTGGGCGATCGGCCATCCTCACGGTCCACACGCGCTCGGTCCCCCTCGACCCCGACGTCGACCTCGACGCCGTCGCCCGACGGACGCCCGGCGCCACGGGTGCCGACCTGGCGTCGATCGTCAACGAGGCTGCCATCGCGGCGGCGCGTCGGGGCTCGTCCACGGTCGGCCGGGCCGACCTGGCCCGGGCCGTCGACCGAGCCGTCGCCGGCGTGGAGCGACCGTCCCGCGTGCTGTCGGATGCGGAGCGACGGGTGATCGCAGTCCACGAGGCCGGGCACGCGCTCGTGGCGCACGTGGCGCCGCACACCGACGAGGTGCACCGCATCTCCATCGTCGCCCGGGGTGTGGCGCTCGGACACACGCTCGTGCTCCCGACCGAGGACCGTCACCTGCACAGCCAGCCCGAGTTGGAGTCGAGGCTGGCGGTGCTCCTCGGTGGTCGCGCCGCCGAGGAGGTGGTCCTGGGGCAGGTGACCACGGGTGCTGCGGACGACATCAGCCAGGCCACCCGTCTGGCGCGGTCGATGGTCGCCGAGTTCGGGATGAGCGAGAAGCTCGGACCGCAGCGTCTCGCCGATGGTGGTGACGCCCCGTTCCTCGGTCGGGACGCCGCCCGCATCGCCGGCGTCTCGCCGGAGACCTCCGCCCAGGTCGACGCCGAGGTGGGCCGGCTCGTCGACGAGGCCCAGCGTCGGGCCGTGGCCATCGTGGAACGCCACCGGGACGTGCTCGACAGCGTCGTCGAGGCGCTCCTCGAACGCGAGACCGTCGAGGACGAGGAGCTCGCTAGCCTGCTGGAACCTGCCGGAGCGGCGGGGAGCAGGTCGGAGGGAGCAGACGGCCGTGGATGACCCGTCCCGTGAGGTCGACGTCGGCGTGCGTCCCGACGGCGGAACCACCGCAGCGGCTGCGACCGGGAACACCGGCGACGCCGAGGCGGTTGACGGAAGTGCTCAGCACGGAGGTGACAGCGTGTCCGGAACCAACCACGCAGACGAGTCCGCGGCCGCCGGTGGCCACACCGACCCGACCGCCCTCGGCGTGATCGACCCCGATCGTGACCTGCAGGTGGCCGGCGCCATGCCGCTCACGGTGGAGATGGCCGGAGTGGACCACGCCCGGATCGAGCGGGCCGTCCGGGAGATCCTCCACGCGATCGGCGAGGACCCGGAGCGCGACGGGCTCCAGGACACGCCGGCTCGGGTGGCGCGCATGTACGCCGAGACCTGCGCAGGTCTGCACGAGGACCCGTCCCACCACCTCAAGGTCACCTTCGACGCCGGTCACGACGAGATGATCCTGGTGCGTGACATCCCCGTGTACTCCATGTGCGAGCACCACCTCGTGCCGTTCTTCGGGCGAGCCCACGTGGGGTACATCCCCAACGCCGACGGTCGCGTGACCGGGCTGTCCAAGCTGGCCCGTCTGGTCGACGGCTTCGCCAAGCGACCCCAGGTGCAGGAACGTCTCACGACCCAGGTGGCCGACGCCATCGAGGCCGCCCTCGACCCTCGCGGCGTGCTCGTGGTCATCACGGCCGAGCACCTGTGCATGTCGATGCGTGGGGTGCGCAAGGCCGGGTCGTCGACGGTGACCTCGGCCGTCCGGGGCGTGTTCCGCACCGATCCGGCTGCCCGCATGGAGGCCATGCGGTTCGTCGATCGACCCGACTGACCACGACGTGCCGTCGGGGCCGGACGAGCCACGTTCCGCACCAACCGGGGACCGACCGACCGACGTCCCGTGCGGTGTCATGGGGGTGCTCAACGTCACGCCCGACTCGTTCTCCGACGGCGGAGCACACCTCGACGTCGGCGCCGCCACACGGCGTGGCGTCGAGATGCTCGCCGAGGGGGCCACGGTGGTCGACGTGGGTGGTGAGTCGACCCGACCCGGTGCCTCGCCCGTCGACCCGTCGACGGAGGTCGGACGGGTGGTCCCGGTCCTCGAGGCGCTCGCCGGACCGTGCGCGGAGGCCGGGGCGAGGCTCTCGATCGACACCCGCCACGAGTCCACGGCCAGGGCGGCGGTGGCGG
>CAIQNH010000156.1 GCA_903873135.1 uncultured Actinomycetes bacterium | reverse complement strand
CGCAGACGAGTGCCGTCAGACTAGCCGCGAATCCCCCCGACCATCAACGTTCGGTGCGCGAACCCGCCGAACGGCGCCGTTCCGGGCGGTTCCGGGGCGGACGCGGCGCCCCGCCCGACGCCGTCCGACACCAGCGGGACCGCTAGAGTCGGTCGGCCGCACCCCTGAGGACCCCGTGAACCAGAACGACCCATCGTCAGACCTCCGACGCACGCTCGCCCTGCTGCGTCGTCGCACCCTGTGGATCCTGGTGCCCGCGATCGTGGCCGGCGTGGCCACGTACGCAGTCTCGAGCCTCCGTGAGGAGCAGTACCGAGCCACGTCCGACGTCCGCGTGGTCGACCCTGCGGTCGGCGGGGTGGTCCGAGGCTCCGGGTCCGCCATGAACGCCATGCGCGAGGTGGCCACCCAGGTGGAGGTCGCCGACTCGCCCCAGACCCGCAGCGCCGCGGACGAGCGCATGGGACCGCAGAACGCGGCGCTCGTCACGTCGATCGAGGTGTCGGCGGTCGAGGACAGCGACCTCATCCGCTTCACCGCCACGAGCACCTCGGCCGAGTCGGCAGCAGCCGGGGCCAACGCCGTGGCCGAGACGTTCACGGCCGCCCGGACGGCGGAGATCTCGGATCAGTACACCACGACGGCCCTGGAGTTCCGGACGAAGGCCGCCGAGCTCCAGGACCAGATCGACCTCGTCGGCCTGGCGATCTCCGAGCTCCCGCCCGACTCGCCCGAGGCGACTCGCCTCCGGGACGACCGCGCCGAGCTCGAGGACCAGGCGCGGGAGTTCGCCGGGAGTGCCCGGGAGTACGAACTCGAGGCGAACCTCCGATCCGAGGCCATCACGGTGGTGCGTCCGGCGACCGTCCCGTCGGACCCCTTCGCCCCGATGCCGCTCCGCGACGCCCTCCTGGCTGCGATCCTCACGGCCCTCGCCGCCGTGGCGGTCGTGTTCCTCACCGACCGGCTCGACCGACGCGTGCGCTCCACCGACGACCTCGAACGGCTGCCGGACGCCCCGCCGGTGCTCGGTGTGGTCCCCGATCTGAACCACCGGTCGCGGCGCAGCAAGCGGGGTCTGACCGACCCCGACACCATCGTGACGGCGGGGTCACCGCAGGCCGAGGCCTTCCGCAAGCTCCGCTCGTCGGTGTGGCTCGCCGCGCTGCGCACCGACGTGAGCAGCGTCCTGGTGACCTCGGGGCAGGCAGCGGAGGGCAAGTCGCTCGTGAGCGCCAACCTGGCGGTGTCGCTCGCCCTGAGCGGCGTCCGGGTGGCGCTCGTGTCGGCCGACCTGCGCGCTCCTCGGGTGGGCTCGTACTTCGGGATCGACGAGACCGAACGAGGGCTCTCGGACGTCCTGTCCGGGCTCGCCGACCTGGACTCGGTGACCCGGTCCGTCTCCGTCAGCGACGCCAACCTGGTGTTCGTCCCCGCCGGACCCCCGCCGTTCGATCCGGGTGTGCTGCTCGGCTCCAGCGTCATGCGGGACGTGATCACGGCCCTCGAGGCAGGCGGCGTCGAGCTGGTCGTGCTCGACTCCGCCCCCGTGGGCCCCGTGGGCGACACGGTCGACCTGGCCCGGAACGTCGACGCCGCGTTGGTCGTCGTCCGCTCCCGGGTCGCCCGCATCGACCAGGTGGAGCAGGCCGTCGCCGACCTGCGATCCACCCAGACCCCGGTCGCCGGCCTGGTGCTGAACGGCGTCGCCGACGCCGACGACCGCTACGGCTACGGCCGGTACGGTCGCTACGGGTACGGCTACGGGGCGTCGAACCGCACGGAGAACGCCGAGCGCTGACCCGCCCCGGCGGTCACGTGCGGTGGAGCGCGGGTCGACCCCGGGCCCGCCACAGGTCGGCGGCGGTGCCCCACAGGTAGCGGGGGATCCCCAGGACGTACCGCCGCCAGAGGCGGCCCGGCTCGCTGAGGAGCCGGAACGCCCACTCGAGACCGGCCCGCTGGACCCAGCCCGGTGCCTGACGCTTGGCGCCACCGATGAAGTCGAACGCGGCACCGACCGGCACCAGCACGGCCGGCACGTGCGGCCGGAGCCGGTCGACCAGGACGTCCTGTTGCGGCGTACCGAGCCCGATCCACACCACGGTGGCCCCGGCGTCGACGACCCTGCGGGCGATCGCAGCGACGTCGTCGTCGTCCAGCGGTCGGAAGGGAGGCGACTCGGCGCCGACGACCAGCACCCCGGGGCCGCGACGCTCGAGCGACGTCCGGAAGGCCTCGAGCGTCGCGGGTGAGCCGCCGAGCAGGTAGTGGCGCACCCCGACCGACCGACCGGCGTCGACCACGTCGAGCACCAGGTCGGGACCGTAGACCCGCCGGCGCGTCCCGGCGCCGGCCAGACGGGCGAACCAGACCAACGGCGTGCCGTCGGGGAACGGGAGGTCACCGCGGTCGAGCACGGCGGCGTAGGTCGGGTCGCCCAGAGCGCACGCGAGGGTCCAGGCGTTGCACAGGTGGGCGCCCACTCCCGGTCGGACCGTGGGGTCGGCTGCGGCCCGGGCAGCGGCGGCGAGCACGAGTGCCACCGCCCCGTCGGGCTCGACGGCCAGCACCCGCACGCCGCAGTTTCGGACCCACGGCGTCCCCGCTGGCCCGGGTGGTCCGGGCTCGGTCACCTCTCGGACGACGGTGCCGCCCCGGCTGCGGGACCGTCGCCGAGTCCGGCGGCGCGGCGACAGTCCTCGATCGTGGCCGGATCGCGGCCGGCCGCGGACGCCACCGTCCGCACGAGCGTCCACAGGTCGAGTCGGAGCGAGGCGGCACGGAGGTACAGGTCGTCGAACTCGGGGGACTCGCCGATCAGGCCGGCGGCACCGTCGCCCACCTGCCACAAACCGGTCACGCCGGGACGGACGAGCGTCCGTCGCCGCACGAACTCGGGGTCGAACGTGGCCGCGATGGCCGGGAGCTCGGGCCGGGGACCGACGAGCGACATGCGGCCCGACAGCACCGACCACAACTGCGGCAGCTCGTCGAGGTGGGTCGAGCGGACGAAGCGCCCCCACGGGCTGAGCGGCTGGGCCGCCAGCGCGTACTTGTCGATGTCCGCCGGGACGACGGGCGAGAGGCTGCGCAGCTTCACGAACCGGAACCGGCTCCCGTCCCGGCCGATCCGGTCCTGGGTGAACAACGGGTTCGCCCGGAAGACCGCTGCGGACACGGCGCACATCACGACGAGCACCGGCAGCGTCAGCACCGCCAGCGGCAGGGCGACGGCCACATCGAGGGCCCGCTTGCCGGCCGAGTGCGCCCACCCGGCGACGTGCCCGGCAGGACGAGGGGCCACCACGTCGACGTCCGGTGCCACGACCGGGACGGTCGGCTCCAACGGGCGGGAGGCGGTGCTCACCCGACCGCCCTCGGCGCGACGTGCTCGAGGTACCACTCGTAGGTCGACGCCACACCCTGCGCCAACGGGATCGACGGCTGCCAGCCCAGCTGCTGCAGCCGGCTCGAGTCCAGCAGCTTCCTGGGCGTGCCGTCGGGCTTGGAGGTGTCGAAGTCGATCTCGGCCTCCGGGTGCACGACGTCACGCACCATCTCGGCCAGTTCGGCGATGGCGACGTCCTCGCCGTAGCCGACGTTGATCGGGCCGGGCTCGTCGTAGCGCTCCATCAGGAACACGCACGCGTCGGCCAGGTCGTCGACGTGCAGGAACTCCCGCCGCGGCCGACCGGTCCCCCACACCGTCACCTGCGTCTCGCCGGCGAGGCGGGCGTCGTCGAACTTGCGGATGAGGGCCGGGAGCACGTGGCTCGACTGCAGGTCGAAGTTGTCGTTGGGGCCGTAGAGGTTGGTCGGCATGGCCGAGACGAAGTCGCAGCCGTACTGGGCCCGGTAGGCGTCGCACATCTTGATCCCGGCGATCTTGGCGACGGCGTAGGCCTCGTTGGTCGGCTCGAGGGGCCCCGTCAGGAGCGCCGGCTCGACGATCGGCTGGTCCGCCAGGCGCGGGTAGATGCACGAGCTCCCCAGGTAGAGCAGCTTCTCGACCCCGACGTGGCGGGCGGCCTCCACCACGTTGGCGTGGATCATCAGGTTGTCGTAGAGGAACTCCGCCGGGCGGGTGCTGTTGGCCAGGATGCCCCCGACGGTGCCGGCGACCAGGTGGACGGCCCGGGGACGGTGCTCCTCCAGCCAGCTGCGCACGGCGGCCTGGTCCCGCAGGTCGAGCTCGTCCCGGGTCGCGGTGAGCAGGTTCCGGTGGCCGCCGGCCCTGAGCCGGCGGACGATCGCGGAGCCGACCAGGCCCCGGTGACCGGCCACGAACACCGGGTCGTCGGCGTCGAGCGTGAACGTCACGACGGCTCGCCCCCCACGACGGCCGGGACCGCCACCCCCAGCTGCTCGGCGATCGACGCCACGGTGCGGGTCATGCCGTCCTCCAGCTCGACCACGGGCTCCCACCCCAGGAGCTCCCGTGCCCGGGTCAGGTCCGGGCGGCGGCGGCTCGGGTCGTTCTCGGGGCGATCCACGAACGTCAGGTCCGAGTCGCTGGCCGTGAGGCGGAGGATCAGCTCGGCGATGTCGAGGACCGTGTGCTCGTCGGTCGAGCCCATGTTGACCGGCACGGTGACGTCGCTGTCGAGCAGGCGCACGATCCCCCGGGCCAGGTCGTCCACGTAGCAGAAGCTCCGGGTCTGCGTGCCGTCACCGTGGACGGTGAGGGGCTCGCCGGCCAGGGCCTGCTGCACGAAGCTCACCACGATCCGACCGTCGTCGAGCCGCATGCGTGGTCCGTAGGTGTTGAAGATCCGGACGATCCGGGTGTCGAGACCACGCCGGAGTCGGTAGGTGTCCACCGCGGCCTCGGAGAACCGCTTGGCCTCGTCGTAGCAGGCCCGCTCGCCGAGGGTGCTGACGCTGCCCCGGTAGTCCTCGGTCTGCGGGTGCACCTCCGGCTCGCCGTACACCTCGCTGCTGGATGCGAACAGGAACGTGGCCCCCGCCCGCTCGGCGAGCTCGAGCAGGTTGAGGGTGGCGACGCTGCCGGCCCGGAGCACCTCGACCGGCAGGTCCCGGAAGTGCCGGGGGGAAGCGGGCGACCCCAGGTGCAGGACCGCCGCCGTGTCGTCCGGGAGGGCGGCCAGGTCCGCAGCGCAGGACTCGACGAACTCGAGGCCGTCCGAACCGACGACCGGGGCGAGGTTGGCCAGGTCGCCGGTGGACAGGTCGTCGACCGCCACCACGTGGTCGCCACGGGCCACGAGCAGCTCGACCACGTGCGAGCCGACCATGCCCGCCGCTCCGGTCACCACGATCCTCGACACCCGCTGGGACCTCTCCTTCGGTGCACGAGGGCCCACCGCGTCGCACCGCGGGCCGACTCGAACGACGAGGCCAGAGGCTAGCGTGCCCGACAGGGGTGGTCGTCACCGTCCGTCCGCCTTCCGGACGTCCCCGGACACCGAGTTCAGGAGTGCAGCGCCGTGAGCCACGACGTCGTCATCCGAGGAGGCACCGTCGTCGACGGCACCGGGTCGCCCGCAGTCCGGGCCGACGTGGCGATCGACGGCGACCGGATCGTGGAGGTCGGCGACCTGTCCGGGAGCGCCGCCCGGCGGACGATCGACGCCGAGGGCCGACTGGTGACCCCGGGGTTCGTGGACCTCCACTCGCACCTCGACGCCCAGGTCGGCTGGGACCCGACCATGTCGTCGTCGTGCTGGCACGGGGTGACCTCGGTGGTCATGGGCAACTGCGGGATGACCTTCGCCCCCGTCCGTCCGGGTCAGGCGGAGCTCCTGGCCACGGCCATGGAGTCGGTGGAGGACATCCCTGCGTCGTGCATCCTCGAGGGGCTCCCGTGGGACTGGGAGGACTTCGGCGGGTACCTGGCCGCACTGGACCGACTCCCCCGCGGTCTGAACGCCGGGGGCTACGTGGGCGACGTCGCCGTCCGGCTGTACGTGGCCGGGGACGCAGCGTGCGAGCGCGACTTCACCCCGACCGAGTCGCAGCTCGACGAGATGGAGGCGCTCGTGGCGGCCGCGCTCGACGCCGGGGCGCTCGGCTACTCCATCTCCCGGAGCCTGTTCCACCGGGTGCCGGACGGACGGAACGTGCCCGGCACCTGGAGCGAGCCCGAGGAGTTCGCCCACGTCGGTCGGGCCCTCGCCGCAGCCGGCCGGGGCGTGTTCGAGAGCGCCCCCCGGTACAACTTCGAGCACGAACCCGGCGACCGTGTCGCCGAGGAGGTCGGCTGGATGGCGGAGGTCTCGATCCGCACGGGCCGGCCCTTCAGCTTCAACCTCCAGCAGATCGCGTCGCTCGACGACCACTACCGCCGCGTCTGCGCGCTGGCCGCCGAGGCCAACGGCCGGGGCGCCCGACTGCGGCCGCAGATCACGCCGAGGAGCGTCGGGGTCCTCTTCGCGCTGGGAGGCAACACGCTGCTCGACGGCCTCGCCGCCTTCGGCCCTGTCGTCGGCGCTCCGGCCGGCGAGCAGCTGGCGTGGATCCGCGACCCGGAGCACCGGTCAGTGCTCCTCGCCGAGGCCCGGCAGCAGGGGGTCGGTGCCTTCGAGCGCATGTACCCGATGCCCGCGGACGAACCCGCCACGTACTCCTACGGACCGGGGGACTCGCTCGCCGAGCTGGCCGCCGCCGCCGGCGTCCACCCCCTCGAGCTCCACCTGGCCGAACTCGACCGCTCCGACGGCCGGTCCGTCGTCAACTGGCCGGTGATGAACACCGACGAGGACGCCGTCGCCGAGCTCATCACGTCACCGGTGACGATCATCGGGCTCGCCGACGCCGGGGCGCACGCCACCCAGATCATGGACGCCAGCCAGCCCACGTGGTTCCTGGCGCACTGGGTGCGCGACCGGGGCCTGCTGAGCGTGGAGGAGGGCGTGCGTCGGCTCACCTCGGACACGGCGCGTTTCGTCGGCTACCGGGATCGGGGCGAACTGCGGCCTGGCGCGTTCGCCGACGTGAACGTGATCGACCTCGACGCCCTGGCGCTCCCCGTGCCGAGCATCGTCCGGGACTTCCCCGGGGGCGCGCCCCGGTTCGTGCAGGGCGCCACCGGGATCGAGCACACGCTCGTCAACGGCGCTGTGTTCATGGAGCGCGGCGAACACACCGGCGAACTCGCCGGTCGGATCCTGCGCTCCACCGACTGAACGACCCCGCGCCCACCGGGCGCGCCGTCGATCAGGCGATGATGCCGAGCAGACGAAGGATCGACAGGATCGTCGAGATGTCGCTCAGCGTGCAGGCCGAGCTGGTGACCGCCACCGTCCCGACCAACCCGGCGAGCGCCACCGACCTGCCGAGCCGACGCCCCGGCGCCGGCACTGCCGCTGCGGTGATCTGTTCCGTCGTCGCCACGATTCCCCCCACGGGTCAGCCGGAGCGAACCTCACTCCGCGGTCCACCCGCGACGGTACCGGATCGGACCCCCTCGAGCACGAGTCGTTGCTCGGCGGCCGAGACCGCCCGGACGAGCGCCCCGACGGCGTCCGGGGTGACCGAGATGGCGTCGATCCCCGCCCGCACCAGGTGCTCGGCGAAGGCCGGATCGTCCGAGGGTGCCTGACCGCACAGCGAGGTGGCGAGCCCGGCGGCACGGGCCCGTTCGACGATCTCGGAGATCGTCGCCAGGACCGCAGCGTCGGCCGGGTCGAACAGCTCGGCACACACCCCGCTGTCGCGGTCGACGCCGAGCACGAGCTGCGTGAGGTCGTTGGTCCCGATCGACACCCCGTCGACGCCGAGGGCGGCGTAGTCGGCCAGACGGTGGGCCACCGACGGGACCTCGGCCATGATCCAGCGCTGCAGGCCCCGGTCCGCACCGAGGGGGGACTCGTCCACGAGCGCCATGCAGCGTTCGAGCTCCCAGGGCGTGCGGACGAACGGGATCATCAACTGGACGCCGGGGTGGTGCTCCCGAACCCGGGCGAGCGCCTCGAGCTCGAGCCGGAACATGGTGGGGTCCGCCACGTACCGGGCGCAGCCCCGGTACCCGATCATGGGGTTCTCCTCCCGGGGCTCGTGGTGCTCGCCGCCCTCGAGCCGGCGGAACTCGTTGCTCCGGAGATCGGTGCTCCGGTAGCGGACCGGTCGGCGACCGAAGGGAGCGGCGACGGCGGCGACCGCCTCGGCGAGCCGGTCGACGAACCGGTCGGCACCGCCCGACGCCACGAGGGCGGCGGGGTGGACGCCGTCGAGCGCGTCGACGAGCAGCACCTCGGCCCGCAGGAGACCCACACCGTCGACCGGGAGCGCGGCCGCACCGGCGGCACCGTCGACCACGGCCAGGTTGACCTCGATCCGGGTGGCGGTCACCGACGTGACGGCGGCCGGAACCGAGCGGTCGCCGAGGACGGAGACCGCCCGGGACGTGGCCGGCCCGGCGGGGACCACCTCGAACACCACCGGTGCAGGGCCGTCCTCCCGGGCCACAGCGGGTGGAACGCCACCGATCTCGACGGTGCCGATCTCCACGGTGCCGACGGTGCCGTCGACCCGGACCGTGTCGCCGTCGGCGAGGAGGGTGGTCGCGTCGTGCACCCCCACGACGCAGGGCACGCCGAGCTCGCGGCTCACGATCGCAGCGTGGCAGGTGGTGCCACCGGACTCGGTCACCACCGCAGCGGCCCGGCGCAGCAGCGGCACCCAGTCGGGACTGGTGCGGTGCGCCACCAGCACGTCGCCCCGGGCGAACCCGGCCGGGTGACGGGGATCGGCGACGATGCGCACCGGACCGGTGGCCAGCCCTGCCGACGCGCCGAGACCGACGAGCGTGCCGGCGGGTCGGTCCCGGGGAGGGAGCGTTCCCGATCCGTTCCGGGTCGCTCCGGTCGAACCCGGGAGCGTGGTGATCGGTCGAGACTGCAGGACGAACAGCTCGCCGCCGACGACCGCCCACTCGACGTCCTGTGGTCGGCCGAAGTGCTCGGCCACCGCCCGGACGGTCCGGGCGACGCGGACCACCGTGGGCTCGTCGAGGACGGGCCGCTCGAGCGGGTCGCCCAGACCCGTGCGCTCCACCCGGCCGCCCGACAGCGACAGGGTCTGGGTCTGGCGGCCGGCGTGGTGGCGGCGCACGGACCACGTGCGGGCGTCGACCTCGTCGTGGTCGGGCTCCACGGCACCGCTGACCACCGACTCACCCAGGCCGCGTGCGGACTCGACCACGACCAGGTCCGGGTCGAGGCCACCGGGGTGTTCGCTGAAGGCGACGCCGGCCGCCTCGGCGGGGACCAGCTCCTGGACGACCACCGCAACCAGCGGCTCCCCGAGCTCGTGCCGGTCGAGGCGGTAGGCCACGGCGCGGTCGGTGAACACCGACGCCCAGCAGGTCGAGATCGCCTCGACCACCTCGCTCACCCCGACCGCGCCGAGCACCGTGGCGTGGGCCCCGGCGAACGACGACCCGGCTGCGTCCTCGGCCGTGGCCGACGACCGGACCGCCACCGCCGTGTCCGGGCCGAGACGGTCCAGGGCCACGGCGACCGCCGAGCGGAGCTCACCCGGCACCGGGAGGGCCGCCACCAGCTGGCGGAGCGCAGCAGCCGGGGCGCGACGATCCTCCGGTTCGTCGATCTCCACCAGGGACCGGAAGTCGGCCAGCACCCGCTCCCGGAGGCCTGCTCCGGTGAGGGCGGCCAGGTAGGCCGAGGAGGTCACGACGAACCCCGGCGGCACCCGGAACCCGGCGCGGCGCAGCTCGCCGAGGTTGGCTCCCTTGCCGCCCACCTCGGCCACGTCACCGGCTCCGACCAGGTCGAGGTCGACCACGAGCCGCCCGGCGGGCGACGGCGACGGCGCCGGCCCGGCCGGCGGTACCGACCCGGTCACGACGGCACGACGACGGCCCGGCCGTCGAGCTGGCCGGCCGCCATGAGCCGGTACGCGTCCTGGGCCTGATCCAGCGTGAACCGGTGGACGTCGGCGTGGATGCGGCCCGCAGCGCCCAGTGCCAGCACCTCGACCAGCTCCGGGATGCTGCCCCAGTACGTGGTGGCCACCGAGACCTCGTAGGCCGGCGACGTGAACCCGACGGGCAGCTGGCCACCGCCCAACCCCACGATCGTCACGTGGCCGAGCGACCGCGTCAGCGCCGCGGCGAACTCCAGGGTGACCGGCGAACCGACCAGGTCGATCGCCACGTCGACACCCCGACCGCCGGTGCGACCCAGCACCTCCTCGTGCGCCGCCGGACCCGGCAGCACGGTGTGGTGCGCTCCCAGCTCGGCGGCCAGGACGAGCGCCTCGGGTCGTTCGTCCACGGCCACGATCGTCGTCGGCGTGAGCTCACGCAGGATCTGGATGGCCAGGTGGCCGAGCCCGCCCACACCGAGCACGAGGGTGGTCGACCCGGGGACGAGCAGGTGCGCCGACCTGCGGACCGCGTGGTACGGGGTGAGCCCGGCGTCGGTCAGCGGGGCGGCGTCGACCGGGTCGAGGTCACCCAGCTCGACGAGGAACCGGGCGTCGGGCACCACCATGAACGGTGCCATGCCCCCGTCGGTGCCGAGCCCGCCGCCGGCGACCGGCCGCCGGGACTGGTCCACGCAGTAGTTCTCCGAGCCCACTCGACAGCGCTGGCACCGGCCGCAGCCCCACGCCCCGTAGACGGCGACGGGGAGTCCCGGCTCCAGTCCGCCGACACCCGGGCCGACCGCCTCGACCCACCCGGCGTTCTCGTGGCCGAGGGTGAAGGGCGGGTCGAAGGGCAGGGCCCCGGCGTCGAAGTCGCGCATGAGGTGGAGGTCCGAGTGACACGCGCCCGCGCCGCCGATCCGGACCAGCACCTCGCCGGGTCCCGGATCGGGTGTCGGGACGTCGGCGAGCTCGGCGTCGTGGTGCCAGGAGGTGAGTCGGAGGGCCTGCATGCCGCCAGTCTCCGCAGCAGGAGACGGCGTCCCACCCCCTCCAGCCGGATCGACCGGTGACCATGGTCCCGACGTGCAGCGCCCCGGGGCGCCCGGCTCAGTCGGCCCGGATGGCCTCGACGACCGCCTGCGCCGTGCGGTTGTGCGAGTAGATGTTGGGGTGCAGCGGCAGACCCGGCGGGTCGATGTTGATGGTGTTGACCCAGGCGTTCGGGTAGGGCTGGCAGATGTCGTGCCCGATGCTGGGGGTGTAGGCGTCGACGAACTCGACACCCTGTGCGGCGGCCACGTCGGCCAGCATCCGGTTCATCTCGCGGTACTTGTCACGCAGGTACCGCACGTCGACGTCGAGGATCGGCACCTGCGGCCAGCAGCCGACGCCGCTGTCCGGGAAGGCCACCGGGTAGCCCACCAGGATCACCCGTGCCGAGGGGGCCCGCTCCTGGATCCCCTGCAGGACGCCCTCGACCTTGGGTCGGGCCTGCTCGATCTTCCACGACGTCTTGTCCCACGAACCGAACACGTGCTTCTGGATGCACGGACGGCCCCACGGAGCGTCGCCGAGCGGGAACGGCAGCAGGTTGATGCACCCCTTGGCGATGCCGTCGAAGCCCACGTCGTTGCCGCCGATGCCCACGGTCACCAGGTCGGTCTCGGCGTTCAGCACGTCGAACTGCGGTGGCGTCTTGGAACCGAGCGGCGCGTCCTGTACCTCGGTCATGTGGATGCTCTTGGCCGAACCACAGCTCGCGTCGACGAACTCGCGGGCGTCGATCGCCCGGGCGACCTGGGCGGGCCAGTTGGTGCGGGAACGGCCGCAGTCGATCGGATCG
>CAIQNH010000155.1 GCA_903873135.1 uncultured Actinomycetes bacterium | reverse complement strand
TGAGGTCAGTTCGCGCTTCTACTTTTTTCCGGTAGACGAATGTGTACAGGTACGAACGCAAGGGCTGAGGTCCGCCGCAACAGGGGCCCGTGACACTCTCGCAGCATGAAGGGCCCGATTGAGCTCGAGCTGAGCACCCAGCTCACTGCATCTGCGGACGCGGTGTGGGAGGCCGCGTCGTCGATGGAGGGTGTGAACCAGGAACTCCTGCCGCTCGTGCGGATGACCCACCCGGCGGATCGTTGCGGAGTCATCTCGTGGTCAGTGCACCGTGACTGACCGTCTGCTCGTCGAGCCACGTCTCACACCTGCGCGTCCACTGGTGAGGTGGGTTGTCACCCGAGTGTTCCGCCACCGGCACCGACGCCTCCGGCAGCGGTTCGGCACCCCGTCGAGGTTGGACCTCCGGGCTCCGTGTCGGTCGCGGGGAGGACCCTCGGCTCGCCCCGGGCCAGCCGTGTCAGCGGCCGATGGCGAGCAGGCCGCCGACGGTCAGCTCGATCGCGCACCCGGCCAGGTTCTCCCGGGAGACGCTCCGGTCGACCACCAGTGACACCACCCGGGCGGCGAACGCTCCGAGCCACGCAGCGCCGAGCACGAGCGCAGCGTCTGCGGACCCGATGACGAGCACGGCGACACCGGCACCGATGAAGAGCCCGCCGTAGGTGGCGCGGAACTCGGAGACTCCCAGCCGTCCCGGGAGCTCGAGGCCCACGACCCTGCTCACCTGTTGCGGCCAGATCAGGCCCAGCAGGCCTGCGAGGACCGACACGCTGGCACCGAGGACGGCCGGGAACTGCACGGGAGCGAGAACTCGTACGGAGCCGCCGACATTCCCCGGGGAGGGTTCCGCGAACGACGACCTCCAGCACGAACGGTGGTGGTCGGGTGTCGTGCACCTGTCGGGAGGGGGACGTGGTGGGCCTACCCTGTGGCCCGTGGACGAGGTGGATCCTCCGATCGACCCGGCAGCGCTGGCTGCGCTCCGAGCAGCGGGACTGTTCGACCCCGACGCACCGACCGCAGACCAACGCGTCGAGCTGCTCGCACACCTGCTGGAGCGCTTCGAGGTCGACGAGATCGTCGCCTGGGCGGCGAGGTCGCACGTGATGGGCGTCGCCGCACGGTCGGTCGATCGACCACCACCCTTGATCAGCGCTGTCGAGGCGGCGGACCGGGCCGGCGTGCCGGTGGCAACCGTGGTCGAGATGCGGCAGGCACTCGGCTTCCCCGTCGTCGATCCTCAGGTGCCGTCCATGCCGGAGACGGTGGTCGAGGATCTGTCCACCTACCTGCTCGGGGTCGAGCTCTTCGGCCGGGACGACACGCTGTCGTTCGTCCGGGTGCTGGGCTGGTCCACGGCGCGGATGATGGAGGCGGCCCGGGCCATGTTCGGGAGCAGCTCGGAGTCGGGAGGCCAGCGGCGCACCGAGCTGGAGTGGTCGCAGGCGAACGAGACAGCCATCGCCGCCTGGGTCCAGGTGGGCTCCATCGTGCAGCACCTGCTGACGGAACAGGCGCTCCGGGACGTCGGGTTCGTCCACTCGCTGATGGCGGGCGAGCTGCGGTCAGCGGTCGCCTTCGTGGACCTGGTCGGATCCACCAGTTGGGCCGAGGACGTCGACGCGTCCCGACACACGGCGGCCCTGCGTCGCTTCGAGATGCAGGCGGCTGCGGTGGCGGCCGAGCACGGTGCCCGGCTGGTCAAGCTGATCGGCGACGAGGCGATGGTGGTGGGCGACGATCCGGGACAGCTCACCGAGGTCGCGCTCGGGATCTGCGACCTGGCCGAGCGTGACCTCGACCTGCCCAGCGCACGGGGTGCGGTCGGCTTCGGTGTGGTGACGGCGAGGGACGGGGACTACTTCGGTCCGCTGGTCAACACCGTGGCTCGGGCCGGGAAACTCGCCGTGCCGGGCGGCGTCGTGGTGACCGCGGAGGTCGAGCGAACGCTCGACCCTGCCTCGTGGGAGGTGGAGCCACTCGGTCTCCACGACCTGTCCGGGGTCGCCGAACCGGTCCACCTGAGTCGGGTGGTGCTCCGGACACCCCACGTCGGCTAGGCGGTTCCGAGCGGCGGCCGAGGCCGAGCGACCCCCCCACCTCGGTCGAGCGTCCGTCGTGGAGCGGCCCGATCCCCACCGGCCGTCGGAGTCAGCCCAGCGGTAGCCTCGGTCACCGTGACCGACTGGCAGGACCTGAGCGCTCGCGCCTCGCTCGCATCCCACCGTCTCGTCGGCTGGATCTACTGGGACCCGGTCGCGATCGCCCGGTACGCGGATCTGGGCGTGGAGGGCGGCACCGGCTACTACGTCGCCAGCCGGACCGCACCGCTCGCCGCCGCTGGTCACCAGGCGGTGGCTGCCGCCTGCTACTCGATCCACCCCGGCTTCATCGAGGTGTGCCTGGACCTGGCCGCTGCGGCCACCACCTGGGTGGCGATCACCGACGCCCGTGACGGTGCGGTCGGAGCGGGACTCCGGGCGTTCGTCCCGGAGATCTGCGACGACCTCGCTGCCATGGGACCCGACCTGTGGGCCGCCGCAGACGCCCTCCCGTCGTCGGGTCGGGTGCTGTTCGCTGCGCACCGGCAGTGGGGCCGGCCCGACGACCCACTGGTGAGCGCCTGGCTGGCCGTCAACTGCATCCGGGAGTGGCGGGGCGACACGCACTGGGCGGTGCTGGTCGCCGAGGACCTGAGCGGCACGCAGGCCGGGATCCTGCACAACGCGTTCCTGAACTACCCCGCGGACTGGATTCCCCGGAGCCGGGGTGCCGACGACGCAGCGATCGCTGCGGCGATGGCCGACCTCGAGGCCCGGGGCCTCGCCAGCGACGGTCGGGTCGACGACGCCGGGCTGGCGCTGCGTCGACGAGTGGAGGAGCGGACCGACGAGCTCTGCCAGCGGGCGTGGCGGACCCTGGGGGCGGAGCGCACGCTCGAGTTCCTCGCGCTGGTCGAGCCCGTCGGCGAGCGACTGGTGGACCGGATCGACCGGACCGCCGGTCCGGAGTGGATGCCCGCAGCCCGGACCCGTCGACCCTGACCGGTCCTCCCGCGCCGACCGGACCGAGACAGAGGTATGACCTCTGTCGTACACTCCGGAGGTGGCCAGCCAGCAGCCCACCCCCGAGCAGCGCCTGAGGGACCTGGGGATCGAGCTGCCCGAGCCCGTCCCGTCCTTCGGTGAGTACGTCCCCGCCGTCCGGTCCGGTCACCAGCTGTGGGTCGGCGGGCACTTCGGAACCCGACCCGACGGGACCATCCACACCGGGACCGTCGGCGCCCGGGTCGACGCCGAGGAGGCGCGGCTCGCGGCGCGTTCGGCGGCGATCAACCTCCTGTCGACCGTCCGGTCGGAGCTGGGCTCGCTCGACCGGGTGGAACGGGTCGTGCACGTCCACGGGGTCGTCAACTCCACGCCGGACTTCACCGGCCAGACCAGCGTGATCGACGCGGCCTCGGAGCTGCTGGTGGCGGTCCTCGGCGACGCCGGCCGCCACGCCAGGCTCGCCGTCGGCGTGGCCGCGCTCCCGGGCGACCTGGTGCTCGAGATCGAGGCCGTCCTCGACGTGCGTGACGGGCCGACGTGAGCGTCGACGAGCCCGCGTTCATCCTGGACGGGCGGCTGGCGCTCGACCTCACGTGGACCCTCCGGTACCGGGCGGTGGCGCCGACCGAACTCCTGGTCGGACCCCCCGACCTCGCCCGCTGGGTCACCGCCGCAGTCGCACCGGTCACCGAGACCGTGTCCGACGGGCTGCTCGCCGAGGCGGTCCGCCTCCGGGAGGCGATCCACGACGCCGCCCGGGCCGTGGTGGACGGCCGCCGGGTGCGACCCGTCGACCGCGCCGTGATCAACGACCACGCGGCACGCCCGGCGCCGTACCTGGAGCTGTCGCCGTCGGGTGCGGCCACGGTACGCCTGCGTCCCGGAGCCGAGGTCGAGAGCGCGCTCGCCGCGGTGGCGCTCGACGCCGTGGACCTGCTGTCGGCCGACGACGGTCGCCTCCGGGCCTGCGAGGGACCGGCGTGCGCGCTGTTGTTCCACGACTCGTCCCGCCCCGGTCGTCGTCGCTGGTGCTCTGCCCAGCGTTGCGGCAACCGGGTGAACCTCGCTGCGCACCGCCGACGACGTGCGGAGCACACCGAGGGCTGAGCGCAACCCTGACCCACCGTCCACCGAGGAGGACACCGTGCTGACCCTGAAGCCCAACTGCGAGTGCTGTGACCGGGACCTGGACCCGACGGGTCGGGACGCCCGCATCTGCTCGTTCGAGTGCACCTGGTGCGAGGCGTGCGCCGAGCACCTGGGAGGTGTGTGTCCGAACTGCGGGGGCGCCCTGGTGGCCCGACCTCCCCGGGACGAGGCGCTCCTCGAGTCGTTCCCGGCCTCCACCGAGCGGGCACCCGCCGTCCACGCCTGCCCCTGAGCAGCGCCGTCCAATCGGCCCGTCCCCGGAGTGCCGCACCGGCCTACGGTGGCGGTGTGTCCGGCCCCGCGACGTCCAGCCCGCCGTCGGCGGACGCCGGCTGCGTGGCGGCCCGGTGAACCGTCGAGTCCTCGTCGTCCTGGGGGCGGCCCAGTTCCTCATGGTCCTGGACCAGGCGGTGATGAACGTCTCGATCAGCCAGCTGGTCGAGGACCTCGACACCGACGTGACGAGCATCCAGGCGGCGATCACCTTCTACGCCCTCGTCATGGCTGCGCTCATGATCACGGGCGGGAAGCTCGGCGACCGGTGGGGGCGACGTCGGGCCTTCGGGATCGGACTCGGTGTCTACGCCGTCGGCTCCGCGATCACGGCGGTGTCGTGGAACGTGGGGGTGCTGACCCTCGGGTGGTCGGTGATCGAGGGCATCGGGGCGGCGCTCGTGATGCCGGCGATGGTGGCACTGGTCGCCGGCAACTTCGAGGGTCGGGACCGGGCGGCGGCCTACGGCGTCATGGGCGGGATCGCAGGCGCCGGCGTGGCCGTCGGCCCGATCCTGGGCGGGTGGGTCACGACCAACCTCTCGTGGCGCGTGGTGTTCGCCGGCGAGGTCGTGGTCGCGGTCCTCATCCTGCTGTTCGTCCGCTGGATCAGGGAGCCGGAGCGGGACGCCGAACCCCCCGAGCTCGACGTGGTCGGCTCGGCGCTGTCGGCGACCGGACTCGGGCTGGTCGTCTACGGCGTCCTGCAGTCGAGCACCTGGGGGTGGCTGGATCCGAGGAACTCGCCGGTCGAACCCTTCGGGCTCGCCCTCACCCCCTTCGTCGTGTGCGCCGGCCTCGTGGTGCTCGGCCTGTTCGTCCGGTGGGAGCGTCACCGGGAGGCGATCGGCCGAGAGCCGCTCGTCCACCTGGACCGCCTCCGGATCGTCCCGTTGCGGGCCGGGCTCACCATGTTCACCGCCCAGAACCTCATCCTCATGGGGATCTTCTTCTCGATCCCGCTGTACCTGCAGGTGGTCCAGGGCTTCGACGCGCTCGAGACCGGTGTCCTGATGCTCCCGGTGTCGGTCGCGCTGTTCCTGACGTCGGCTGCAGGACCGCTGCTCGGTCGGCGGTGGTCGCCGCGCACGATCGTCCGGGCCGGCCTGGTGGTGCTCCTCGTCGCCGACGTGGCGCTGCTGTCGCTGGTCGATCCCGATCTGGCCCGACCGGCCTTCCTGGCGGCGATGGGCGTGCTCGGCGTGGGCATGGGACTCCTCGCGTCGCAGCTCGGCAACGTGGTGCAGTCCTCGGTCGACGAGTCGGGACGCAGCGAGGCCGGGGGGCTCCAGTGGACGGCGCAGCAGTTCGGCGGCGCGCTCGGCACCGCGCTGATCGGCGCGGTGGTCATCGGCGGCCTGGCGACGGCACTCGGCGCCCTGGTCGCCTCCGACCCGGCGGTCAGCGACGAGGTCGAGGGCCAGGTCGGGTTGGCGCTCGAGTCGGGGGTGTCGTTCGTCCCCGTGGACCAGGTGCGCGCCGCGGTCGACTCGACGTCCCTCCCGCCGCCCGAGGCCGAGGCGATCGTGGCCGCCTACGGTCAGGCCCAGCTCCAAGGACTCCGGATCGGGCTCCTGCTCGTCGGGCTGATCGTGGTGGGGTCGACGTTCCTCACCAAGGGCCTGCCCGTCGAGCCGATCCTGGCTGCTGCGCCCGGTCGGGTCAGAGGGCGACCTCGGTCGGCAGACGCAGGGCCCACAGACCGGTCCCGAGGACGATGAACCCCGCCACGGTGACCATGGCGGCCCGCAGCTCGAAGATGCCGATCCTCGACTGGATCCCGAGCAGGAACAGCGCCGCAGCGAGCAGGACGACCGCCAGGACGTAGTCGCCGGCCGCCACGTCGGCCACCTCCGCCGTGGACTCGTAGCGCTGGGCCTCGGCCTCGAGGCGCACCGACGCGGTCTCGTCCGGGGTCACGTACTCGGTCATCTCGAGCGGCGATCCCGGGGCGTCGGGGTCGACCAGCGGGTCGAGCGCCAGCCACGCCCGGAAGGCGGTGGCGAGCTCGGTGGAGAACCGCTGCTCGGCGAAGCTGGCCCGGACGGTGTTCCCGTCCGAGGTGGCCTCCAGCCAGCGGTCGAAGGCGCCCAGGTCGGCCTGCGCCTGCTGGGTGGCCCGTTGCTCGGCCCGGAACGCCTGGAGCTGCAGCACCGAGGCCCGGGTGTCGAGCCGGCTCTGGTCGCCGCTGAGCTGGGTCGACTGGTAGGCGCACCAGGCCGACAGCAGGGCGCTGAGGGACAACAGGATGGTGATGACGAGCTCGAGGGCGCGTTCCCGGGGCGAGTTGGCGACCTGCTCCTCGCCGGTCGCCTCCTCGTCCCGCTCAGGTTCGTCCCGCTCAGGCTCGTCCGAGCCGGCGGTGGTCGACCCACCGGGTCCGGTCGTGCTCACCACCCCGAGCCTAGGGAACCCGGGACGCCGGCCTCCGAATGGTCGGCTCCGAGGGGCCCCGGGCGGACGACCCCGTCAGCCCGGGTCCACCGCAGCAGCCCTCACTGCCGCTGCATCGCAGGTCCGTTGGTGGTGATCGCCCAGATGACGATGACGTCGAGCGCCATCACGGTCAGGGCCCACAACGGGAAGGCGGGGATGAAGAAGAAGTTGGCGATCAGGCTCAGCGCAGCCACGAACACTCCGAGCGCCCGGGCCCCCGGACTGCCGACGAGCAGGCCGAGGCCGGCGATGAAGGCGACGGCTCCTGCGGCGAAGAGGATCCAGCCCCAGGTCGTCAGGTCGAAGAACACCGCACCGCGGTTCGACCAGACCACCCACTGGTCGTTGAGGATCGCGACGGTGCCGTAGGCGGCGTTCACGATGCCGCCGAGGAGCAGCACCACCGACGCGAACATCAACCACCCCGAGTCGGCCGCCGACGGCGACGTGGTGACGACGATGCTGCTCCGTTGGCCGAGGTTCGTCGGATCGGCGGCCGCGCCGTCGGTGCGAGCGACGGCCGCTGCGGACTGGGTGTTCTCGATGGTCTCCTGGCTCACGGTGGGCTCCTCCGCTCGTGGCTGCACGGCGACTCCGTGCGGGCTGCACCTGAGGGGTCGTGCAGCCGCCCGGGTGATGAAGCGAACGTCCCGGCTGCGTCGCGGTCGTCGAGGGTGCATCGTCGCCCTCCACGCGCTTGCATGGTGGGGTGGGAGCAGGGACGGACGACACCGTGGGAGGGCCGCCACCGGTCGAGCTCACCGACGGCCGCCTCCTCCTGCGCCCGTGGCGGCCCGACGACGCCGACTGGGTGGACGCCGTCTGTCAGGACCCGGAGATCCAGCGCTGGACGAGGATCCCGGTGCCCTACACGCGGGTCGACGCGGAGTGGTTCGTCACCGAGTTCGCGTCGCGCGCCTGGGAGCGGGGTGAGGAGTTCCACTTCGCCGTGGTCGACGTCGCCTCCGGGCAGGGGCTCGGGTCGGTGGCGCTCGTGCTGGTGCCCGGTGCGCCCGGCGTCGGTGAGGTGGGCTACTACACCGCGCCCGCCGCCCGGGGCCGGGGGGTGGCGGCCGACTCCGTCGGCCTGCTGGTGGACTGGGCGTTCGACGTGGTCGGGCTGGTCCGACTCGAGCTGCACATCGACCCACGGAACACCGGGTCGCTCGCCGTGGCGCGACGGTGCGCCTTCGAGCTCGAGGGAGTCCTCCGGTCCCGGACGGAGCACCGGGGGGAGCGTCGCGACGTGGCGATCCACGCCCGACTCCGACCGTGAACGACGTCACGGAGGTCGAGCAGCTCGCCCGCGACCGTGTGGTGCGCCCCCTGTTCGTCGACCCGGGCGGCACCGTGCTGCGTCGTGCTGTCCGCGTCGCCGTGCTGGGCACGGCTGCGTTCGTGGTGCTCGGCCGGATCCTGGAGCTCGAGGCCGTGGCGGCCGCCGCCCTCTTCGCCATCATCTCCCTCGACGGCTTCACCGACTTCTACGGCCCGCCGCTGCGGCGCTTCGGCCGCTACGTGGCCGCCGGTGCGGCCGGGGCCTGCACGTTCCCACTCGTGGCGCTGGTGCGGCCCTCCGTGCCGCTGCTGCTGGCGGTCACGGCGGTGGTCACCTTCGGCGTCTACTTCCTCGGTGTCCTCGGCGGCCCGTGGTTCGCCGCCAGGTTCCCGGTGATGATCGCCTTCCTCTACTCGGCCACGGCCCTGCCGGAGGGTGCCACCTCCCTCGACGACGTGGCGGGGTGGATGCTGGGCACGTTCGCTGCGGCGGTGGCCTCGGTGGCGTTCTGGCCGGCGCACCGGCGCTACCCCGTCCGGTCGTTGCTGGCCGAGTTGGCGGAGGTGGCGGCAGCGGTGCTCCGCACCGACGCCGCCGCCGACCACGATCGCCTGCTGGCCGTGGCCGACGAACTCCGGTCGGTCTCGGTCTCCCGTCGGCTCCGGACGGGAGCGGCAGCCGTCCGGGACCGGCTGCTCGCCGAGTGCGTCCACCAGTCCGAGCGTCTCGTCGCGTCGCTGGTCGTCCTGGGTGCCGAGCGGGAGCGGGCGGCCCCCGAGGACCGGGTGCTGTTCGCCGAGACCGCATCGACCCTCGAGGCGGTGGGTTCGACGATCGACGGCTCGCGTCACTCGGCGGCGCAGCGGCCGCCCGTGCCCTGCGCCCGGCTGCGACGTGCCGTGGTCGACCACGTCGCCGCCGGCGAGCAGCGGCTCGCACCACTGGCGGCCACCGAGTCCGACGTCGACCTGGTGGCTCGCTCCACCGAGTACCGGGCGGTCGCTCTGGCGGCGCTCACCCTGGCCGATCTGACCGAGGCCTGGCGGTCCGGAACCCGTGCCGGTGCCCGGGAGGTGGAGGTGGTCGAACCGTTCGTGGAGAGCGGTCCGGTCGACTCCCTGCGCCGTCACGCCCGGCTGGACTCCCTGTGGTTCCGGAACTCGCTGCGTGCCGCCGTCGCCTGCACCGTGGCGGTGGGGCTGGTCGAGCTGGGACTCGGCTCCGGCCGCGGGTTCTGGATCGCGCTCGGGACCCTCTCGGTCCTCCGTGCCGATCTGGCCACGGTGTCCCGCAGCGCGTGGTCCGCGGTCGTGGGCACGGCGGTCGGCTTCGGGATCTCCACGGTCGTGATCGCCCTCGCCGGCGACGTCGAGCAGCTCCTCTGGCTCGTGCTGCCCGTGGTGCTCTTCCTGACCGCGGCGGAGAACGGGATCCACCCGATCGTGGGGACGGCGGCGTTCACGACGTTCGTGGTGACGACCATCACGATCACCAGTCCGGAGCTGGACTCGGTGGGTCAGCTGCGACTGGTCAACATCACCATCGGTGCGCTCGTCGCGCTCGGTGTGGCCACCCTGCTCTGGCCGCGGGTCGGCACCGTGCCCGAGGGTGCCGTCGCCGAGGTCCTGCACCGGCTCGGCGCGTCGGTCCGTGGGCGGGCCGAGGACCCGTCCGGCCCCGACGGACCCTCGGCGGTGACGTGCGTGACCGATCTCGACCGTGTCGTCGACATGGTCGCCACGTCCTCGCCCCGCAGCATCCCGGTGTCGATCCGGTTCCGGCTCGGTGTCGTGGTGCAGCTGGGTGCGGTGACCTCGTCGGTCCTGGCCGACCGGGCCGGCGAGGTCGGGGCTGCGCCGCTCGAGGTCCCGGTCCCGGGCTGGGACGACCCGGCCGCCCTGGAGGCGCTCCGGTCCGACGCGGACCGGGCCGGCGATGCCGTGGACGGTCTGGCCGACCGGATCGAGACCCACGGGGCGCCGCCTCCGGAGGTGGTGCCGTCCTCGGCGCTGCTGGACCTGGCCCGTGAGCGGGTGGGCGAGGAGCGCCCGGGCGCCCCGCTGGTGGACCTGGTCCGTCTCGGTGCCGGTCTCCAGCGGATCGCCGTGGTCGCCGGCGGCACGCCGGGAGTACGTCACGGACGTGCGGTCACTAGGGTGGCGTGATGGCAGCGCAGCAGCCTGAGCAGGTCGATCCCGACGAGGGGGCCGTCGCTGAGGAGCCCGCCGACTCGACGGCGACCCGGTCGCGGGCCGGCCTCGGCGTGACCCTGATCTCGATCTGGTCCTGGTTCGTCTTCGGCGCCTGCGTGATCGTGTGGGTGCCGCTGATGCTCCTCACGTTCCTGGTCACCCTGCCCTTCGACCGGGGTCGGTACTGGACGGGGTACCTGTACCGGAAGCTGCCCGTGGTCCACCAGGCGCTCAACCCCCTGTGGCACTTCCGGATCACCGGTGACCTGCCCGCCGACCCGCGTCACCCCTACGTCGTGGTGTCGAACCACGAGTCGTTCGTGGACATCCTGTTGATCTCGCACCTGCCCTGGGAGATGAAGTGGCTCTCCAAGAAGCAGATGTTCAGGATCCCGATCGCCGGGTGGCTCATGTTCCTCGCCGGTGACGTGCAGCTCGACCGGGGCGACAAGGTGAGCGCGCAACGGGCCATGGACCGGTGCGCGGAGTACCTGCGCCGCCACGTGTCGGTGATGATCTTCCCGGAGGGCACCCGGGCAGCCGACGGGGAGCTGGGCCGATTCAAGGACGGGGCGTTCCGGCTGGCGATCGAGACGGGGACCCCGATCCTCCCCCTGGCGGTGTCCGGGACCAAGGAGGCGCTGCGCAAGCACGACTGGCGCTTCGGTCGGGCCGAGGCCGAGGTGCACGTGCTCCCACCGATCCCCACGGACGGTCTGACGCTCGACGACGTGGCGTCCCTGCGTGAGGACGTGCGCGCCCTGATCGCTGCGCAGCTCCGCACCATGAAGGAGGACTGACCGGGCCGGTCAGGCGGGTGCGAGGCGCGCCACGGTGCCGGCGAGTCCCACGACGTAGACCTCGCCGTCGCCCCCGGTTCCGAACGACACGAGCGTGTCGACCTCGACGCCCAGGTCGACGGGCTCGAATGCGCCCTCGCCCGCCGGCCGGAGTCCTCGGATCGTCGGGTCGCACAGGTCGCCGAAGAGGTAGGTGCCGTCCAGGGCCGGGATGGCCGCACCCCGGTAGACCACCCCGCCGGTCACGGAGCAGCCGCCCGCCTCCCGTGTGTAGGTGTGCACGGGAGCCACCAGGCCCTCCACGGGTGTCGGACCCGGTTCGAACGGTCGGTCACCCTCGGCGAGGTCCCAGCCCAGGTTGGCTCCCCGACCGCCGCCCTCGTCGGCGGGGAGGAGGTCGATCTCCTCGACCGAGTCCTGCCCGACGTCGCCGATCCACAGGTCCCCGGTGGCGGGGTCGAAGCTGATCCGCCAGGGGTTGCGGAGACCCGAGGACCAGATGCCCGGGGCCCCACCCAGGTCCGGGTTGTCGTCGGGGTAGCCGTCGCCGTCGGCGTCGTCACGGCCCGTCGGGTCCAGGCGGAGCAGCTTGCCGAGCTGCGTCGACAGGTCCTGGGCTCGACCCGCCGGGTCGTTCGCCGCACCGCCGTCACCGAACCCTGCGTAGAGCATGCCGTCGGGCCCCACGGCGAGGCTCCCGCCGTTGTGGTTGGCGAACGGCTGCTCGATCGCCACCAGTTCCGTGCGGGTGGCCGGATCGGCCCGCAGGGTCCCGTCGGTGCCGGTGAGGTCGTAGGCGTCGACACGGGAGTCGCCGGCTGAGGCCTCGGTGTAGCTGGCGTACAGCTGGTCGCCGTCGGGGCTGACGGCGATGCCGAGCAGACCCCGTTCGCCGTCGGTCGAGCCGACCTGCTCGGTCAGGTCGAGCACGGGAGGGCCGCCCACGCGGAACCCGTCGCCCTCGGCCACGGCCTCGCGGATCCGCCCGCCCCGCTCGGCGACGAGCAACGAGGTGCTCCCGGGCCGGGCGGTCAGGTCGATGGGCTGGTCCAGGTCGAGTCCCAGGTCCACCAGCTGCAGCTCGGGCAGCTCGCCGGTGGCCAGGGTCGTGCTCGTGGAGGTCTCGGTCGACGGTCCGCCGGCGCTCGGCACCGAGCTCGTCGGCGCAACCGTCTCCCCGGAGCCGCACGCCGACAGCAGCACGGCGACCACCGCGGCAGCCCCGGCGACGAGTCGAGTCCTCACCGTGCGCTCCTCACGAGTCCCTCCTGGACGGCGGAGGCGACGAGTCGGCCCGACCGGTCGAACACCAGACCCCGACCGAGGCCCCGGCCTCCGGAGGTGACGGGAGTGTCCTGCGCGAACAGCAACCAGTCGTCCGCCCGGAACGGGTGGTGGAACCACATGGCGTGGTCGAGCGACGCCATGAAGACCTCGCCGTCGGCGAGGCTCTCGCCGTGGGGCAGGAGCGACGTGTCGAGCAGGGTCAGGTCCGAGGCGTAGGTCAGGACGCAGACCTGCAGCACCGGATCGTCGGGGAGCTTCCCGTTGGCCCGGAGCCAGACGTTCTGGAACGGTGGCAGGACGCCCACCCGGTCGAACGGACCCACCTCGCAGTAGCGGATGTCGATCGGCCGCGGCTGGTCGACGAAGTCCCCGACGGCGTCCCGGTGCGGTTCCATCCGCTCCGCGAAGTCGGGGAGGGACTCCGGATCGGGCAGTCCGGGAGGCACCTCGAACTGGTGCTCGCGGCCCGTCTCGTCCACCTGGAAGCTGGCCGAGAGGGTGAAGATGCTCCGCCCGTGCTGCACGGCCTTGACCCAGCGGGTGCTGAACGAGCGGCCGTCCCGAACCCGTTCGACCTCGTAGATGATCGGCACGTTCGGGTCGCCGGGGCGCAGGAAGTAGGCGTGCAGCGAGTGCACCGACCGGGCGTCCGGCCCGGCCACGTCGGCGTCGCCGACGGTCCGGGCCGCGGCCACCAGCGCCTGACCCGCCACCTGCCCGCCGAAGACCCGCTGGCGGTGGTCGTCAGGACTCACGCCCCTGAAGATGTTGACCTCGATCGGCTCGAGGTCGAGCAGCTCGACGAGTCCGTCCACGGCGGCCTGATCCACCGGGCCGTTCTACCCCTTCTGGAGCCGTCGGTGGGTGCACGGGCCACTCCTCCGGTACGGTGGCAGCCGTGAAGGTCACGACCGGAGCGCTGGTCCAGCACGCCAAGTCCGACTCCGGACGCAAGCAGCTCCGCTACGCCGCGGTCTCGATCGTGTTCGTCCCGCTGGGTCAGGTCCTGATCCAGTTGCTCGGGGCCCTCGTGTTCACCACGACGGTGGGCGGGGTGAAGGAGACCAACTGGGTCGCCGCGTCCATCACCAGCGCCGCCATCCTCACGGTCCCCAACTTCTTCGCCAACAAGTACCTCGTCTGGAAGAACACCTCCCGCGACAACCTCCGTACCCAGGTCCTCGTGTTCTGGGTGGCGGCGATGCTCGGCGTGACGTTCGCGACCGCCCTCACGTTCGTGGTCGACGCCATGATCGAGAGCCACGGTTGGATCGAGAAGGTCGCCGTGTTCTTCGCCCAGATGACCGGGTTCGGGATCGTCTGGCTCGGTCGCTACCTGATCCTCGACCGGTGGCTGTTCAAGGTCACGCACCACGGCGAGGAGCCCGGCGAGGACGACCTCGAGATGATGCACGGCGACCTGCCGATCTGAGTCCGGTCGTCCCTGCCCCGCTCCCGTGCTGACCTGCCCGCCGTGACCGCCGGAGCGATGGACCCCGACCTGCGAGCCGCCGCCGAGGCGGCGCGGGGCTTCATGCCGACCGACGAGGGACTCGCGCTGTACGCGGCGGGTCTCCGGGCCGCCGGGCTGGTCCCGGGCGCTCCGCTCCTCGAGGTCGGCTCCTACTGCGGCAAGTCGTCGGTGTACCTGGGTGCCGCCGCCCGAGCCGGCGGCACCGTCCTCGTCGCCGTGGACCACCACCGGGGCTCCGAGGAGAACCAGCCGGGTTGGGAGTGGCACGAGCCCGACCTCGTCGACCCCGCGGTCGGCCGGATCGACACGCTCCCCGTGTTCCGGCGCACCGTCCACGACGCCGGACTCGAGGGGACCGTGGTGGCGCTGGTGGGGGACTCGCCCACCGTGGCCAGGTTCTGGACGACCCCCTGTGCGCTCGTGTTCATCGACGGCGGACACGGGGAGGAGCCGGCGGCGTCGGACTACCGGTTGTGGACCCCGCACGTGGCCCCGGGCGGTCTGCTCGCCATCCACGACGTGTTCCCGGATCCGGCCGACGGTGGTCGACCGCCGTACGAGCGGATCTACCTGCCGGCGATCGAGTCGGGTCGGTTCGTCGAGGAGTCGGCCGAGGGCTCGCTCCGGGTCCTGCGTCGCGTCGGCTGATCCGGTTCAGTCCCGACCGGTGCCCCGGTCGGGGGCCTCGCCCGGCCGCAACCCTGCACCGCTGCGGCGGGCCACGTCCTCGGGGTCGAGCCCGGCGGCCCGACGCTCACGCCGGATGACCCTCGAACGCCACCACACGAACCCACCGATCCCGACCACGACGGCGCAGACGATGAAGAACAGGCTGACCTGGAGCCAGCCGCCCGGGTCGTCCTTGGACTCGGGCTCCTCGCCGCAGTAGGCGGGCCGGACGATGTTGCCGGGTCCGCAGTCCGACCCCTGGAGCGTGGGGGAGTCGGCCTCGAGGGTGGTCGGGGGGCGGAGCGGCGGGACGGTCGTGGGCGAGTCCTGGGCTCCTGCCGACGGCGCGGTCAGGGTGGCGGCCACCCCCAGGGCGAGGACGACGGTGGCGGCGGTCCGCCGGAGGAGGGGGAGGAGGTCGGTCACGCCCACAGTGTGGCGCGGCGGGTCAACCGGGCTCGACCGCGTCGGGTTCGGCGTGGGTGTCGATCAGCGACGGGAAGTGCCCGTGGTCGGAGAACAGACCGCTCGCCGCCGAGCCGCCGGTGATGGCATCGGCGGCGAGGACCACGGCCGAGGCCGTGTAGGTGGACTGCTCGCCGCCGGGGAAGTGGACCTGGTCGGGCAGGACGATCCCGGTCCAGTACCGGTCCTCGGCGGTGCGGAGTCGTTGCGACCAGCTGAACAGCTCGACGGCGCGGTCGCGGTCGCCGACGGCCAGGTGGGCCATGGCGCACTCGCAGGTCTCGGCGGCGGTGATCCACGGTCGGTCGGACACGCACCGCACACCCCACCCGTCCATCACGAACGCCTCGAACCGGCCCTCGAGCCGGCTGCGGCCCTCCTCGCCGACGATCGCACCGCCGAGGACCGGGTAGTACCAGTCCATGGCCCAGCGGTGCTTGGGGGCGAACGCCTCGGGCTCGGTCCGGATCACCCGGGCGAGCCGGGCGGCGGACAGCTCCCAGTCCGGCCGCTCGCGGCCGAGGACGCTGGCGACCGCCACGGCGCAGCGGAGGCTGTGGCAGATGGAGGAGGAGCCGGTCAGCAGGGCGAAGCTCCACGGCGTTCCGTCGGCGTGCCGGGCCCAGAGGATCTCGCCCCGAGGCGTCTGCAGGTCGAGGACGAAGTCGATGGCTGCCTCCACCATCGGCCACATCTCCTCGAGCGCCCCCCGGTCCTCGTAGAGGAGCCAGTGGAACCAGGCGCCGGCGGCCACGTACGCGCAGCAGTTGGCGTCGAGCTTGTCCTGCTCCACCCCGTCGGCGACGTAGTACTGGTGCCAGGCGCCGTCCTCCCGCTGGGTGGACCGGAGCCAGTCGAACCCGAGCTCCGCCTCCCGGCGTCGACCGCCGAGCATGAGCGCCATCAGGGCCTCGGTGTGGTTCCACACGTCGGCGTGGCCGCCGGGGAACCAGGGGATCATGCCGTCGGCCAGCTGCCACTCCGCCACGGCGTCGACGGTCGCGACCAGCTCCGCCGCGGTGACGATGCCCGGGACGTCGCTCAGGTGGTGCTCAGACACCGACGACCTCGCTCTCGTGGAGCTCGTTGCGCTCCCGGGGGGTCGACCGCCCCGGCTTGCGGGCGTAGACGACGATGCTCTTGCCGAGCACCGGGTTGAGCACCCGCTCGGTGGTCCGGGTCAGCGCCGGGGCTCGGGCGATGTCCCACACGAGCAGCTTGTGGTACGCCTGCACCAGGGGATTCTGGTCGTTGGTCGGCCCGAACACGCACCGGAGCCACCAGTAGGGCGAGTGCAGGGCGTGGGCCCGGTGCGATCCCTCGGGCACCAGCCCCGCCTCCTCGAGCCGGTGGCGCAGCAGGGCCTCGGTGTAGATCCGGACGTGCCCGCCGGTGGCGAGCGGGGCGTGGTACTCGGCGGAGAGCGCCCAGCAGATCTTCTCGGGCAGCCACGCCGGCACGGTGGCGGCGAGCACGCCCCCGGGCCGCAGCACCCGGGCGAGCTCACCCATGGCACCCGTGTCGTCGGGGATGTGCTCGAAGACCTCGGAGCAGATCACGTGGTCGAAGGTCCCGTCCCGGAACGGGAGACGGACGGCGTCGCCGTTGGCGCACGCCGCCCAGGCCGACTCGGGGGCCTCCCCGGCGTCCTGCATGGCCCAGAAGAGATCGCGCACCGGCGGCAGCTCGTCGAAGCCGTAGTCGAAGGCCACCACGTCGGCGCCACGGCGGAACGTCTCGAAGGAGTGGCGTCCGGCGCCGGCACCCAGGTCGAGCACCAGGTCGCCCGCTCGCAGCCCCAGTCGGTCGTAGTCCACGGTCAGCACGCTCGGTCCCCGTCGCCTCAGCTCGTCGTCCGCTCGCGGCGGACCTCGTCGATCAGCGCCCGGTAGTGCTCCTCGGTGCGCGCTGCGGTGTGCGCCCAGCTCCACCGGTTGATGACCCGCTCCCGGCCGGCGGCACCCACCCGTCCGGCGGCCTCGGGGTCCTCGAACACCCGGCGGATGCCGGTGGCGAGCGCCTCGGCGTCGCCCGGCTCCACGGCGAAGCACGTCTCGCCGTCGGCGCCTGCGACCTCCGGGATGGCTCCTCCGGTGGTGGCCACGAGCGGACAGCCGGTGCTCATGGCCTCGATCGCCGGCAGGGAGAAGCCCTCGTAGAGCGACGGCACGACCGCGGCCGCCGAGGAGTTGTAGAGCTCCACGATGCGCTCGTCGGACACGCCCGAGACGAACTCGACGGCGTCGGACAGGCCGAGCGTCTCGATCGTCCGCTGGGCCGCCGAGCCCTCCTTGAGCCGGCCGACGACGACGAGTCGGAGCGCCGGGAACTCGGTCCGGAGCTTGGCCACGGCCTCCAGGAGGTAGCGCTGACCCTTCATGGCCACGTCGGACGAGGCGGTCGAGATGATCTGGTACGGGTCGCGGCGGACCGACGGGTCCGGCGTGAAGAGTTCCGGGTCCACGCCGACGGGCACGATGTGCAGGCGGTCCGGCGGGATCAGGTGGTCACGGCAGATGTCGGCGTAGGAGGACTGCGACACCGTGATCACCCTGCGGAGCCGTCGGGCCACCCGGGTCTGCATCTTGGTGAAGGCGTACCAGCGCGCCTTGGACCAACGCTGTCGGGACGACTCGGCGTGCTCCATCTCCAGCCGGCGGTCCACGGTGATCGGGTGGTGGATCGTGCCGAGCACGGGCAGCCCGTCGCGCTCCATGAGCAGCAGCCCGTACCCGAGGCACTGGTTGTCGTGGACCAGGTCGAACTCGTCGAGCCGGTGGTGCAGGTGGTCCCATGCCCGCATCGAGAACGCGAGGGGCTCGGGGAAGGTGCCCGAGGAGAACGCCGTCACCTCGAGCCAGTCCCACCGGGTCTTCAGCTCCCAGAGTCCCGGCATCCGCATGGGGAAGTAGTCGTTGTAGATGTCGAGGCTCGGCAGTTCGACCAGCGGGATGCCCTCGTCGACGATCGGGTAGGGCTGGCCCGAGAGGACCTCGACGTGGTGGCCGCTGCGGTGGAGCGCCTTGGCCAGGTGGCGGACGTAGACGCCCTGGCCGCCGACGTGGGGCTTGCCCCGGTACGTGAGCAGGGCGATGCGGAGGGGGTCGTCGGGCCCCGGGAGGGGTCGACGGGCACCACCCGGGGGTGTGCCCCGGTCCTCAGGGCCGACGCGCATGGCGGTCAAGCCTCGCCGTTGGGCCGACGGACGGTCAAGTGCGCCCCCTCCGGCCGGAGTCCCAGGGACTGGTGGTCGTGCGCTGCGCGCGCTCCGTGGTGCTCCGGCGCCGCAGCAACTCGGCGGTGAGGAACGAGCCGACCGCACCAGTGGCGAGGGCGACGGGGAGCAGGTCGCCCGTGGCCTGGGCCGGGGTCGTCCCGCCCAGACGCTCGATCGTGGCCTCGAGGACGACCGACTCGGAGATGTCGGAGCGTTGCTCCAGCTCGCCGCGGGGGTCGACGATCGCGGAGAAGCCGGTGGGTGCCGCCTGGACGAGCCAGCGTCCGGACTCGGTCGCCCGCAACCGGGACTGGGCCACCTGCTGGGACTGGATCTGGGTGAGCCAGTAGCTCGAACCGTTGGTCGGGTTGGCGACGAACTGGCCGCCGTCCCGGACGCCCTCGCGGACCCGACGGGAGAAGAACACCTCCCAGCTGATCGCCACGGCCACGTCGCCGGCGGAGGTCGGCACCGCCGAGGACCCGACCCCCGGGATCTGGTCCCGCGGGGGCAGCTGGCCGGCGGCGAGCGACTCGACGAGGTTCCGGAGCGGGACGTACTCGCCGAACGGCACCCGTCGCTCCTTGTCGTAGCGACCGGAGACGGTCCCGTCCGGATCGACCACGACCACGTAGTTGACGAACTCCGACTCGTCGACACCCTCGACGACCCCGACCAGGATCGGTGCCTGCACCCGGGCCGCCTCCCGTCGCAGCTGCTCGGCGAACGGGTGGCCGCCGAACGGGCCCTCGACGTTGACCACGTTCTCGGGCCACACCACCAGGTCGACCGAACCCGGCTCGATCGTCCGGCTGGCCTCCAGGTGCCGGTTGAGCACCGGTCCGGTGTCGCCCTCGGCGAATCGGGTCCCCTGCGGGCCGCCGCCCTGGACCGCGGCCACCCGGACCTCACCGGCGCCGGACCCGAGCGGCCACACCGCACCGAGCAGTGCCGCGGCCACGACGCCGAGCAGGATCAGCCCCGACGGCCGCCAGCGTCCTCGGAGTGCCAGGAGCAGCGCCGTGCCGAGCGCCGCGACGGCTCCACCGAGCAGCAGCACCCCGCCGAGGGCGGCGATCGGACGCAGTGGCCCGGCCGCCTGGGTGGTGGCCAGCTCCGACAGGGGGACCCCGCCGAAGGGCGCGTGCAGCAGACCCCACTCGAGGAGCACCAGGGAGGCCGGCAACAGGACCAGCCGACGCTGGTCGCCCGAGCTGACCACCCCGACCAGGCCGACGAGTCCGGCCCACCCGACGAAGACGGCCGCCACGTAGCCGGGGGCGGTGAGCCGCCACATCCACAGGGTGGACGGTGCGAACCACGCCAGTCCGACCAGGTAGGACAGACCGAACCGGGCGACGACGGCCCGGTCCTCCAGGATCAGGAGCCACAGGGCGATCCCGACGAACGCCAGGGGCCACCACCCCCACGGGGGGACGGCCAGACAGATGCAGCCGCCGGCGACCACGGCCAACAGCGCGTCCAGTGCCCACGGCCTGCGGCCCGACGACTCCACTCCGGCATTGTCGCACCCGGCGGGGCGCGCCCCGGCGTCGGGGTCGAGCCGCCTATCGTGTCCCCGTGGAGCACCACGGACTCGGAGCGCATCGGCTCCTGCGGCGAGCGGCGGGTCCCGCACTCGTCGCGGCGGTGCTGCTCGGCACGGCCGCCTGTTCCGGGAGCGACGAGTCGTCGGGACCCCCGGTCACCGGCGTCGCCGCAGAGGGGCAGCAGCTCTTCCGGTCCAACGGGTGCGCCGCCTGCCACAGCGTCGACGGGTCCGACGGGGTCGGCCCGACCCTGCAGGGCCTCCTCGGCTCGCAGGTGGAGCTCGACGGCGGGACCACCGTCACGGCGGACGAGGCCTACGTCCGCGAGTCGATCGTGAACCCGTCCGCGCAGCGGGTCGCCGGCTACAGCGCCCAGATGCCGGCGCGGGAGCTGAGCCCGTCCGAGGTCGACGCCCTGGTGGCGTACATCTCGGCGCTGCGCTGAGCCGGCCCGGCCGTGGGTCTCCCGGTGCCCCGGCTCGCACCCGCTGCGCTCCTCCTCGTGCTGCTGTCCGCGACCACCGTCGGGTGCGGCAGGACCGGTTCCACCGCCTTCGGCGGCTACACCCGCTCGCCGCTGCCCGACGTGTCGTCGGTGTCGGTCCCTGTGGTCGGCGGCCCGGGCGGTGACGCCCTGACGGCTGCACCGGGTGGGCTGCGGCTCGTGTTCTTCGGGTTCACCTCGTGTCCCGACGTCTGCCCCACCACGCTGGCCGTGCTGCGTGCCGCGCTCGCCGAGCTCGACCCGGCGGATCGGGCCCGGGTGGGGGTCGACGTCGTGACCGTCGACCCCGAACGCGACGACGCAGCGCAGCTCGTCGAGTACGTCGGCCGGTTCGTCCCCGACGCCACGGCGCACCGGACCGAGGACACGACGGTGTTGCGGGCCGCACTGGAGGCCTTCGGATCCGACGTCACGGTCGGCTCCGGCCCGGACGGTCGGCCCGAGGTGTCGCACACGGGCGACGTCTCCGTCGTCGACGACGCCGGCCGGGTGGTGCTGGCCTGGCCGGCGGGGACCCCGGCGGACTCGGTCGCCGACGACCTCCGGCGGCTGCTGGCCGGCGAGCGTCCTGCGGTCGACACCGACCTCGGGTCCGACACCGGTCGGGGGGGTTGAGGTGGAGCGCCGAACTCCGCCCCGACGTCCGGTCGCCTCGATCCTGCTCGCCGTGCTGGTCGCGGCGGGGTGGTCCGGTTGCAGCGGCACCGACGAGGTCCGGGTGGAACTGCGCGACGACGGTGCGCCGGTGCTCCACGAGTTCGTCGTCCCGCCGGGGACCGAGGCGCTGGTCGACTCGGGCGGTCGGGTGGAGGTCGTCCCGCAGGTCCTCGAGGTCGACGTCGGCGACACGATCCGGATCCGCAACGACGACGTGTCCACCGCCCGGATCGGCATCTTCAACGTGGCCGCAGGGGAGACCGTGACCATGGAGTTCACCTCACCCGGCGAGCTCGTGGGTGCGTGCGACGTCCACCCCAGCGGCGAGTTCCGGATCCGCGTCAGCGAGGCGTGAGCAACGAGCGCGCTGCGGCGCGTGCCGTGCGGATGCTCGCAGGGATCCCGACGCCTCGGTAGGACATGCCCGCCAGTCGCACCTGCGACGCGTCGCGGCGCAACGCCGCGTCGATCCGCGCCAGACGCTCCTCGTGTCCCACCTCGTACTGGGGGAAGGCGTCGGTCCACCGGCTCACCCGGGTGCTGCGGGGCGGGCCCGCCACCCCCATGGTCGTGCCGAGGTCGTCGAGCAGCAGCTCCACCACCTCGTCGTCGCCGAGGGACTCGACCCGCCGGTCGCCGGCGTGGCCCGCGGAGACGCGCAGCACGACGTGGCGGCCGTCGTCCCAGTGCCCCCACTTGGACGAACCCCACGACACCGCGGTCGACAGCAGTCCGGCGTCGCGCGGGACGAGGAAGCCCGACCCGTCCAGCGGTCCGGGCACCTGGTCGCGATCGAACACGAACGTCACCAGGACCACCGTGGTGGTCGGGATGGACCGCAGTTCGTGTGCAGCCTCGGTGCTGAGTCCCTCGAGGATCCGTGCAGCGGTGCGGGCCGGGGTGGCCACCACGACGCCGTCGGCGTCGTGGTGGGTGTCCACCGTCTCGACGCGCAGGTCGCTGCCCCGTCCGACGACCTGCGTCACCGGACGGCCCGTCAGGAGTTCCACGCCCCGGTCGGCGAGTCGGTCGACCAGGGCGGTCACGAGCTGCTCGGTGCCGCCACGCAGGCCGGCGAAGACCGGCCGGTCCGCGTCGACGGTGGCGACGGCCCGGCGCAACGCTCCGACGAAGCTGTCACCCTGCCGGGCCGCCTCGGCGAGCTGGGGCGTGACCGACACCAGGCTCAACCGGTCGACGTCGCCGGCGCTGATCCCACCGACGAGCGGGCCGACGATGCGGTCGACCACCTCGCGCCCGAGGCGCTCGCCGACGAACGCGCCGATCGACGTGTCGCCCTGCAGGCCGGGGCCCTCCCGCTCCAGTTCCTCCCGGATGTGCTCGATCGTCGGACTGCCGAGCAGGGCGACGGTGGCCGGGTCCTCGGGGTCGAGGGGCACCCCGAGCGCGTGCCGGCCGGGGAGCGGGAGCAGGTGGCCGTCCACCCAGACGCGGGCGTGAGCGGTGTCGGGTGGGACGAGCTCGTCGCTCAGCCCGAGCTCGGCGCACAGTTCGACGGCGTCCGGTACCCGGGCCAGGAAGGCGTCGGCTCCCTCGTCGACGAGCAGGTCCCCACCGTCGAGCTCGATCCGGCTCGTCCGGACGAGTCCTCCGAAGCGGTCCTCCGCCTCCAGCACCGTGACCCGGGCCCCGCGCCCGGTGGCCTCCCACGCGGCGGCCAGTCCGGCGACGCCCCCGCCGACCACGACCAGCCGGGCGGTCGGGTCGCCGGTGCTCACCGGGGGAGGGTGGCGGCGGCGTCCACGACGAGCCGGGCCAGGTCGGCGGCCACGGCCGGGTCGTCGTTGACCACCTCGGTCCGGGCGAAGGCGAGTCCTCGCTCCCGGGCGGCTGCGGCCGCCTCGATGTCGAGGTCGTAGAGGACCTCGAGGTGGTCGGCGGTGAACCCCTGGGGCACCACGAGCACGCCCTCGGCGGCGCCCGTGTCGGCGAGGTCGGCGATCACCTCGAGGATGTCCGGACCCCGCCACGGTTCGGGTGTCCGCCCGGCCGACTGCCACGCCAGCGCCCAACCGGACCACGGGGCCAGCCCGGCCTGCTCCGCGATCGCCTCGGCGGAGGCGCGCAGCTGGTCGGGGTAGGGGTCGCCCTCGAGCACCCGTTCGGGGAGGGAGTGCGCCGTGAAGACCACGACCGACCGTTCGGGCAGGGTGGCGAGGCGTTCGACCACCGAGGCGGCCTGGTGACCCACGAAGCCGGGGCTCAGGTGCCAGTGGTCGACGCCGACGAACGGCACCGGATCGGCAGCCGCAGCCGCCCGCTCGTGGTACTGGCCCACGCTGAATCCGGAGTAGTGGGGGGCGAGCACGAGCCCGACCACGCCGTCGACGCCGAGTTCGACGAGCTCCGCGACACCGTCCTCCACGAAGGGGTGCGCGTGCTTCTGACCCAGTCGGACCTCGAACCTCCCGGGAGCGAGCAGCTCGAGCTGCTCGGCGATCGCCGTGAGCTGCGCGGCGGTGCGAGCGGCCAACGGTGAGATGCCACCGATCGCGTCGTAGCGGGCGACGAGGTCGGCGAGCAGCTCCGGTGTGGGGGGCCGACCCCGGCGGATGTGGGTGTAGTACGACTCGACGTCCTCCGGGCTCGCCGGGGTGCCGTAGGCCATCACGATCACTCCGGTGGTCACGTCGTCGCCTCCTCGTCGGGCCCGGCGTGGACCAGCTCGACGAGCCGCTCGAGCGTCGCCGGATCGGTCTCGGGCAGGACCCCGTGGCCCAGGTTGAACACGTGGTGGGTGCCGCCACCGGCCCGCAGCACCTCCCGGGCGGCAGGCTCGGTCGCCGCCCAGCCGGCGGCCACGAGCGCCGGGTCCAGGTTGCCCTGGACGACCGTGCCCTCGGGCACCCGGGTGCGGGCCACGTCGAGCGGCGTGCGCCAGTCGACACCGACCACCTCGGCCCCGGCTGCGGCCATCAGGCCGAGCAGCTCGCCGGTGGAGACCCCGAAGTGGATCCGGGGGACCCCCAGGTCGGCCACCGCGTCGAGCACCTTGCGGCTCGCCGGCAGCACGAAGCGCTCGTAGTCGGCCGGGCTCAGCGCCCCCGCCCAGGAGTCGAACAGCTGCACGGCGGCAGCCCCGTGCGCGACCTGCGACCGCAGCGACGCCACCGCCAGGTCGGCGAGACGGTCGAGCAGGTCGAACCAGAGCGCCTCGTCGGTGTGCATGAGCGACTTCGTCCGGACCCAGGTCCGGGTCGGTCGCCCCTCGATGAGGTAGCTCGCCACCGTGAACGGTGCACCGGCGAAGCCGATGAGCGGCACCGGCAGCTCGGCGACGAGCAGGTCGACGGTCTCGAGCACGTAGGGCGTGTCCACCTCCGGCTCGAGCGGACGCAGGCGAGCCAGGTCGTCCCGGCTCCGGAACGGCTGCTCGACGACCGGGCCGATCCCGGGCGCCACGTCCACCCCGAACCCGATCGCGTGCACGGGGGTGACGATGTCGGAGTAGAGGATGGCGGCGTCGACCCCGTAGCGGCGCACCGGCTGGAGGGTGATCTCGCACGAGAGGTCCGGCTGGGCGATGGCGTCGAGGATCGTGCCCGACCCGCGCACGGCCCGGTACTCGGGCAGCGACCGCCCTGCCTGACGCATGAACCACACCGGCGTGTGCTCGGCGGACTGGCCCCGGCAGGTCCGCACGAAGGCGCTGTCGTCGTGCCGGGAAGCCACGGTGGGAACGTACCCGCCACCCCTAGGGTGGGGCCATGCGACGATCGATCGACGACGCCGTCGTCCCCGAGGTGCCGACCGACGACCCGACCCCACCGGTCTGCTGGTCCGTGGGGATCTCCGACGACTACGACGATGCCCGGCCCCGGGTCTGGGTCACCGTCGAGGAGGAGGGCGCAGCGGGGACCGGCGTGGTGGTGCACCTCGACGGCGACGGGGCGCGACGCCTCCGGCTGGCCCTGTCCTCGGCGCTCGGCGAGCTGGGCGAGGACCGGGGCCGCTGAACCGGTCGGGCCGCACCGGGTAGGATCTCGGACTCCCCGAGAGCCGCCGACCCGGAGCTGAGGACCGAGCTTGGCCGAACACCCCGACCTGATCGCCGAGCAGGCGGCCATCGACCACGCGTACGTGTGTCTCGAGCTGATGCGGGACGCGGCACGGGCCCGCCGTCGCCTCTACGACGACGGTCCCGGAGGGACGCACCAGAACCGTCGCGAGCGGGACTTCGTCTGGCAGCAGGTCGAGGTCCGGCTCGAGCAGCTCGACATCGGCGACCAGTCGCTCGTCTTCGGCCGGATCGACTTCGAGCCGACCGAGTCCGAGCCCGAGTCGGAGTCGTACCGCATCGGCCGGGTGGCGGTGGCCGACGAGCAGTTCAACCCGGTGGTGGTCGACTGGCGAGCGCCCATCGCCGAGGCCTTCTACCGGGCCACGGGTCGGGACCCGATGGGGCTCCGTCGTCGACGCCACTTCGCCACCCGGGGTCGGCAGCTCCTGGGGGTCGACGACGAGCTGTTCGGTTCGTCCGCCGCCGCGCTCGACCGGGGGCGGGTCGAGGGTCAGGGCGCGCTCATCTCGGCGCTCGAGGAGGCGCGCACGGGCCGGCTGTCGGACATCGTCGCCACCATCCAGGGTGAGCAGGACGTGGTGATCCGGTCGCCGCTCCCCGGGATCCTCGTGGTGCAGGGTGGACCCGGCACGGGCAAGACGGTGGTGGCCCTGCACCGGGCGGCGTTCCTGCTCTACTCCCACCGCTTCCCGCTCGAGGGGCAGGGCGTGCTGGTCGTCGGCCCCAACCGGGTCTTCCTGAACTACATCGAGCAGGTGCTCCCCTCGCTCGGCGAGGCGGGCGTGCAGATCGCCGTGCTGGCCGACCTGGTCCCCGGCATCCGCGCCGTCGGCCGTGACGACGAACCGGCCGCCAGGGTCAAGGGCGACCTGCGCATGATCGACGTGGTGACCCGGGCGGTGCGCGACCGGGAGCGGCCGCTGCGCGAGACCCTGCGGGTCCCCTTCGGCGTGCAGTACCTCACCGTGACCGTCGACCAGTCCGCCGAGATCGTCGCCGACGCCCGCCGCCGGTTCCGGACCCACAACGCGGCGCGCCGCCACGTCGAGAAGCGGTTCTTCGAGACGCTCGCGGCGTCGTCGCGCACCGAGGACGAGCCGGCGGTCGTCCGCGAGCGGACCCGGCACCTGACCGAGGTCCGCATGGCGCTCGAACGCATCTGGCCGGTCCTGACCCCGTCGGAGCTCCTCAACGACCTGTTCGGGTCGCCCGGTCTGCTGCGCTCTGCGTGCGAGCGGTGGCTCAGCCGTCAGGAGTGGGAGCTGCTCGGCCGGCCCCGTCAGAGCGAGACCGAGCGGCTCGTGTTCACCCACGACGACGTGCCGCTGCTCGACGAGGCGCTCGAGCGACTGGGACCGCCGCCGTCCAAGCGCGACCACGGGGAGGTCCGCACCTACGGCCACATCGTGGTCGACGAGGCGCAGGACCTCTCGCCCATGCAGCTGCGGATGCTCGACCGTCGTTCGCTCAACGGGTCCATGACGATCGTCGGCGACATCGCCCAGGCCACGGGTGCGTGGGCGCACGACGACTGGCAGTCGGTGCTCGACCACCTGCCGGATCGACGGCCGCCGAGCTTCGCCGAGCTCCGTGTCGGGTACCGGGTGCCCGGACCGATCATGGACTACGCCGCCCGGGTACTGCCGCTCGCCGCACCCGGCCTGGAGCCACCCGAGAGCATCCGACGTGCCGGTGACCCGCCGACGGTCGTGGCGACCAGCGACCAGTCGTTCGACCGGGCGGTGGTCGAGCTGGTCCGCGACGAGCTCCGTGCCGTCGAGCCGGGCAACCTGGCCGTGGTGGTGCCCGGGTCGCTCGTGGACCGGGTCGCCGACGCGCTCGAGGGCGCCGGTCTGCCGTTCGGCCTGGCCAGCCGTCAGGGTCTCGACCAGCAGGTCACGCTGGTGCCGATCTGGTTGGTCAAGGGCCTCGAGCTCGACGGCGTCGTGGTCGTCGAGCCCGCCGCCATCCTGGAGGAGGAGGCCCGGGGCGGTCAGGCGCTCTACGTGTCCCTCACCCGCTCGACGAAGCGGCTCGCCGTCGTGCACGCCCGCCCGCTGCCGGACGTGCTGCGGGTGGAGCCGGCTGACGGCTCAGGTGGTGACGAGGATGCGTTCGGAGGCGAACGCACCGATGCCCACGTGTCGGCCCTCGATCTCGACGGTGGCCGTCCCGTCGGGTGAGAGCGCCGTGAGCACCCCCGTCCTGCCGGGGAGCACGTCGTTGGACTCGAGGAAGTCGAGCAGGCCGGGCGTGAACTCGAGCTCCTCGGGGATCCGGGTCACGGTGAACATCGTGCCGACGGGCGTGGACGCGAGCGCCTGGACCGACGGGGCGTCGTAGGCCGCACCCGGGATCGGGTTCCCGTGGGGACAGGTGGTGGGCTCGCCGAGGACCCGCACGAGCGCCTCCTCGACGGGGGTGGAGATCACGTGCTCCCACTTGCCGGCCTCGTTGTGCGCCTCGGACCACGAGAGCCCGAGCACGTCGGTGAGGAACCGTTCGGCGAGCCGGTGCCGACGCACGACGCGTTCGGCGAGCGTGCGTCCGGCCTCCGTCAGCTCGATGCCGGCGCCCACCTCGATCAGACCGTCGGCCTCGAGCCGTCGGATCATCTCCGACACGGCGGGCCGGGAGACCTCCAGCCGCTCGGCGATCCGGGCCTGGATCACGTCGATGTCGTCCTCGTGCAGCTCCCAGATCACCTCGCAGTACTCCTCGGCTGCGGGGTGGAACTCGCTGCGTCGCGACGGGTTGGACGGCACGTGGCCAGCCTACGCTCCCTCCCATGGCTGCCGCCGAGCCGCTCCAGGGGTTCTCGCCGGCGACCCGCCGGTGGTTCACCCGCACGTTCGGTGCACCGACCGACGCCCAGGTGGGCGCGTGGGCGCCGATCGACCGGGGCGACCACACCCTGCTGTGCGCGCCGACCGGGTCGGGCAAGACCCTCGCCGCGTTCCTGGGTGCGGTCGACCGACTCGGGTCCCGCTCCGATCCCACGCCGGGCACGGCGGTGGTCTACGTCTCACCGCTCCGGGCGCTCGCGACCGACGTCGAGCGGAACCTCCGGGCACCGCTGCGGGGGATCGCGCTCGAGGCCGAGCGGGCGGGGGAGGCGTTCCGGACCCCGACGGTCGGCGTGCGGACGGGCGACACGACCCAGGCCGAACGTCGTGAGCTGCAGCGTCACCCTCCCGAGATCCTGATCACCACCCCGGAGTCGCTGTACCTGATGCTGACCTCGCAGGTGCGGGCCACGCTCGCCGGGGTGGAACTCGTGATCGTCGACGAGATCCACGCCCTGGCGCCGACCAAGCGCGGTGCCCACCTGGCGCTCAGCCTGGAGCGCCTCGAGCACCTGGTTCGGACTGCGGGCGTCGAACCCGACCCCCGTCGACGGTCGGCGGTGCAGCGCGTCGGGCTCTCCGCCACCCAGCGCCCGCTCGAGGTGGTGGCGCACTTCCTCGGCGGCAACGAGGTCCTGCCCGGGGAAGAGCCCGAACCGCGCGCCCGGCCGGTCGCGGTCGTCGACGCCGGCGTGGCCAAGGAACTCGACCTGCGGGTGGTCACCGCGCTCGACGATCTGTCGACCGTGGGCCAGGTGGTCGAGGAGCCGACCTCCGGTCCCGCAGCCGCCGGTCCGGTGCGACGGTCCGTCTGGCCGTCGGTGCACGAGCTCCTGCTCGACGAGGTCCACGACCACCGGTCGACGCTCGTGTTCGTCAACGCCCGTCGGCTGGCCGAGCGCCTGGCCAACCGGCTGAACGAGCTCGACGCTGAGCGTCAGGGCCTCGAGCTGCCCGAGGACGCCTCGCCGCCGGAGCTCGTCCGGGCGCACCACGGATCCCTGTCCCGGGAGCGGCGCACGCTCGTCGAGGACGAGCTCAAGCGCGGCGAGGTCCGTGCACTCGTCGCCACGAGCTCGCTCGAGCTGGGCATCGACATGGGGGCCATCGACGCCGTGGTCCAGGTCGCCTCGCCGGGCTCGGTCGCGTCCGGGCTGCAACGGGTGGGTCGGGCAGGTCACCAGGTCGGCGTGCCGAGCCGCGGCACGATCTTCCCGACGCACCGGGCCGATCTGCTCGAGTGCGCCGTGGTGGCCGAGCGCATGCTCGCCGGCGAGATCGAGTCGACCCGCATCCCCGAGCGACCGCTCGACGTGGTCGCCCAGCAGGTGGTCGCGGCGTGCGCCGTGGACGACTGGGACGCCGACGAGCTCCACCGCCTCGTCCTGGGCGCGGCCAACACCGGGACGTTGTCGCGTGCTGCGTTCGTCGCGACGCTCGACCTGCTCGACGGCCGCTACCCGTCCGAGGAGTTCGCGGAGCTCCGTCCCCGGCTCGTCTGGGACCGCACGACCGGGGTGGTGCGCGGTCGGCCGGGCGCCCAGCGTCTGGCGGTGACCTCGGGCGGGACGATCCCGGACCGGGGCCTCTACGGCGTGTTCCTCGCCGACGGCACGAGGGTCGGCGAACTCGACGAGGAGATGGTGCACGAGTCCCGGGTGGGCGAGGTGTTCCTGCTCGGTGCCTCCTCGTGGCGGATCGAGGACATCACCTTCGAGCGCGTCGTGGTCAGCCCGGCACCGGGCACCCCCGGCAAGATGCCGTTCTGGCACGGCGACGGGCCGGGTCGGGACGCAGAACTGGGTCGGGCCCTCGGGGAGTTCGTGCGCCGGGTGCGCGCCCTGCCGCCCGAGGAGGCCGTCGACGCCCTGGTGGCGGGTGCCGCCCTCGACGAGCGGGCCGCAGCGAACGTGGTCGCCTACCTCGAGGAGCAGGCCCGGTCCACCGGGGTCGTCCCCGACGACCGGACCGTCGTGGTGGAGCGGTTCCGTGACGAGATCGGTGACTGGCGGGTGTGTCTCCACTCGCCGTTCGGCGCCCGTGTCCACGCGCCGTGGGCCGCAGTGCTGCAGGCCCGACTGGCGGACCACTACGACGCGCTCGGAGGTGACGCCCTGGCGGTCGAGGTGATCTGGTCCGACGACGGGATCGTCGTGCGGTTGCCGGAGGCGGCGACCGAGCTGCCCGTCGAGCTGCTGTGCCCCGACCCGGAGGAGGTGGAGGCCGAGCTCCTCGCCGTGCTGCCCACCACCGGGGTGTTCGCCGCCAGGTTCCGGGAGTGCGCGGCCCGGGCGCTGCTGCTGCCGCGTCGGCGGCCGGACCGGCGCACACCGCTGTGGCAGCAACGCCAGCGGGCGGGTGACCTGCTCGCGGTGGCGTCGCGCTACCCCTCGTTCCCGATCCTGCTCGAGGCCACCCGGGAGTGCTGCGCCGACACCTACGACCTCCCGGCACTGCGACGGGTCCTCGCCGAGGTCCGGAACCGGACCGTCCGGGTCGTGCCGGTCGAGACCACGGTGCCGTCGCCGTTCGCCCGGTCGCTCCTGTTCGGTTGGGTCGCCCTGTTCATGTACTCGGGCGACGCGCCGCTCGCGGAGCGACGCGCCGCAGCGTTGACGCTCGACCAGGAGCTGCTGCGCGACCTGCTCGGGACCGAGGAGCTGCGCGACCTGCTCGACGCCGGGGTCGTCGCCGAGGTCGGCCGCGAGCTCCAGTGGCTGGCAGCCGATCGACGGGCTCGTGACGTGGAGGCGCTCGCCGACCTGATCCGGACGGTCGGACCGCTGCCGACCGACGGGCTGGGCGAGCGCACCACCGCGGACGCACGCACGGTCGAGGGCTGGGTGTCCGACCTGGTCGGACAGCGACGCGCGGTCGTGGTCTCGGTCGGCGGGACGACGCACGTCGCCGCGGCCGCCGACGCCGGACGACTGCGCGACGCCCTCGGCGTGGTGGTCCCGGCGGGCCTGCCGACCGAGGACCTCGCCGAGGTACCGACCCCGCTCACCGACCTGGTCGAGCGGCACGCCCGGACGAACGCACCGTTCACGACCGAGCAGGTGGCCGGTCGGTTCGGCGTCGGGCGCGAGGTGGTCGACCTGGCCCTGCGCGAGCTGCGGGACCGGGGACGGGTGGTCAGCGGTGACTTCACCCCGGGTCGTTCCGAGCCCGAGTGGTGCGACGTCGACGTCCTGCGGCGGCTCCGTCGGCGTTCGCTCGCCGTGCTCCGTGACGAGGCGGCCCCGGTCGAGGGTGCGGCGCTCGGTGTGTTCCTGCCGCGCTGGCAGGGGGTGGGTCGGTCCGGCTCGGCCGCCCTCGCCGAGGCGGTCGGCGCGCTGCAGGGCGCCCCGCTGCCGGCGTCGGTGCTGGAGTCGGAGATCCTGTCCGCCCGCGCCGGCGGCCCGGTGGGCGCGACGCTCGACGCGTGGTGCGCCTCGGGTGACCTGGTGTGGTTGGGAGCCGGGTCGCTCGGACCCGCCGACGGCCGGGTGCAGCTGGTCTGGCGCGACCTGGTGGGGACGCTCCTGGACCCGCCCGGATCCGCCGACGACGACGAGCCCCTCCACGATGCGCTGCGCGCCCACCTCGCAGCGCGCGGTGCATCGTTCTTCCCCGACCTGCTCGCCGCGGCCGCCACGGTCGGCCGGCCCACCTCCGAGGAGGTCCTGGAGTCGCTCTGGGACCTGGTGTGGCGGGGCGAGGTCACCAACGACTCGCTGGCGCCGCTCCGGGCCCGTGTCGCCGGCGGTCGTGACGGCCGCCGGCCGAGGCGGAGCTCCCGTCCCGGTCCGGCGCTGCGGAGCCTCCGCCGTGAGGGCCCGCCGGCGGGTTCGGGTCGGTGGTCGCTGACGGCGCCGCTGTTCGTCGCCCCACCCCCGCCGACCGAGCGGGCGCTGGCCCGGGCGCTGCAGCTGCTCGACCGGTACGGGGTGCTCACCCGGGAGATGCCGCTCGCCGAGGGTGTGAGCGGCGGGTTCGCCGGGGTGTACCCGGTGCTGCGCACGCTCGAGGAGCGGGGGCAGGTCCGGCGGGGCTACTTCGTGGAGGGACTCGGTGCCGCACAGTTCGCCCGTGTCGGCGCCGTGGACCTGCTCCGGGCCCCGGTCGAGCCCACCGCCCTGGTGCTGCAGGCGGTGGACCCGGCCCAGCCCTACGGCGCGTCCCTGCCGTGGCCCCGGGTGGCCGAGGGTCGGGGACCGTCCCGATCCGTCGGCGCCTGGGTCGTGCTCGTCGACGGCGTGCTGCGGGCGTTCGTGGAGCGCGGGGGTCGCCGGCTCACCGTCTTCGACGACCCCGCAGATCCGAGCGTCCCGCCGGCGCGGTGGGCCGAGGCGCTCGCCGGGCTGGTCGACACCGGTCGGGTGGGTCGGCTCCGTCTGGAGACCGCGGACGGCGTGCCGGTGACCACCTCGCCGTGGGCCCCGGCGCTGCGGGCCGCCGGATTCGTCGACGGCTACCAGGGGCTCTCGCTCGGCACCTGAGACGGTACGGTCACGGACCATGACCGATCGCAACCGTCGCTTCGAGGACAAGGTGGTGTTCATCTCGGGCGTGGCCCGTGGGCAGGGGCGCAACCACGCCGTGCGCTTCGCCGCCGAGGGCGCGCACGTGGTCGGCTTCGACCTGTGCGAGGACGTGGACCACGCCCCCTACCCGCTCGCCACCGAGGACGACCTGGCCGAGACCGTCCGGCTCGTCGAGCAGGCCGGCGGGGCCATGCACGCCGAGGTCGCCGACGTCCGTGACTGGGGTGCGGTGAAGCGGGTCGCCGTGGCGGGGCTCGAGCGGTTCGGTCGGATCGACGTCGTGCTGGCCAACGCCGGCACCTACGCCCCGATGCCCGTGCAGTTCGTGGCCGCCGACAGCTGGAACGAGACGATCGACATCAACCTCACCGGGGTGTTCCACACGGTCAAGGCCGGGATCCGGCCGATGATCGAGCGCAACGAGGGCGGCGCGGTGATCATCACCTCGTCGACCGCCGGCCTCAAGGGGTTCTACGGGGCGCCCGCCTACAACGCAGCGAAGCACGGCGTGGTCGGGCTCATGCGGTCGCTCGCCCTCGAGCTCGCCCCCAACATGATCCGTGTCAACAGCGTGCACCCGACCTCGGTCGGCACGCCGATGATCCTCAACGAGGTGTTCCCCAAGCTGGTGCGGATGGACCTGCCGGACCCGGGGGTCGACGACGCCGCGGAGTTCCTCCGCACCATGCAACCCATGGACGTGCCGTGGGTGGAGGCGGACGACATCTCGAACGCCGTGCTCTTCCTCGCCTCGGACGAGGCCCGGTACATCACGGGCTCGACGATCCCCGTCGACGCCGGGGCGCTGCAGAAGTAGCGGGGCCGACGTGCCCGAGGGGGACACGCTCTGGCGGACCGCCACCCGGCTCCGCCCCGCGCTGGTCGGCCACCAGGTCGTGGCGGTCGAGACGCCCCGGGCGGTGGGTCCCGCAGCGGTGCCGGGGGAGGAGGTCGTCGAGGTCCGGGCTGTGGGCAAGCACCTGCTCGTGGACTTCTCAGGTGGCTCGACCCTGCGGACCCACCTCCGGATGACGGGGAGCTGGCACCTGTACCGGCCGGGCGAACGGTGGCGGAAGCCCCGTCACCGACTGGTCGCCCGGATCGCGGTGACCGACTGGGAGGCGGTGTGCTTCTCGGCGCCGATCGTCGAGTGGACCACGACGGCGGCACTGGCGCGGGGGAGCGGGCCCATCGGCCACCTCGGCCCGGACCTGTGCCGGCCCGAGTCCGCGGCCGAGGAGGTGGTCGCCGACTGCGTGGACCGCATGGTCGAGCTCGACCCCGGCACCCCGATCGGCGACGTGCTGTTGGACCAGCGGGTGGCCTGCGGTGTGGGCAACGTCTACCGGTCGGAGGTCTGCTGGGCCGAGCGGGTGCACCCGTGGACGCCGCTCTCGGCGGTCGACGTGACGACCCGCGCCCGCCTGGTCGCCTGCGCGGGTCGGCTGCTGCGGGCCAACCTCGGCCCGGGCGCCCGGACGACCGTGCCGGGCGGACTCGCCGTCTACGGCCGCAGGGGCGAGCCCTGCCGTCGGTGCGGCACACCCGTGGACTCGGCGGTCGGTGGGTCCCTCGGGCGGGTGGCATCGTGGTGCCCGAACTGCCAGCCGCCCCCGGGGCGTGGTTGACTCCTCACGTGCGCTCCCGTCTGATCCCCGTCCTCGTCGTGTCCGGCCTGCTCGCCGCGTGCGGGGGGACCGTCGAGGACTCGTCGCCGTCGACCACCGTCGGCGACGTCAGCGGCGTGCCGACGACCGCCGCAGCGCCCGCACCGGGTCCGGTGGAGGGCGTCGACCTGGCTGGCATCCGCATGGAGGACCTGACGGGTGGCGGTGAGGTGTCGCTCGCCGAGGCGTTCCAGGCTCCGGCCGGTCAGCCGGTGCTGGCGTTCTTCTGGGCCCCGTTCTGCTCGACCTGCCGTTCGGAGGCCCCGGTCCTCGAGGACCTCGCCGCCGAGGCTCCCGCCGGGCTGCGGGTGGTGGGTGTGGGTGCGCTCGACGACGTGTCGGCCGCCCGGGAGTTCCGCACCGACACCGCCGTGCGGAGCTTCCCGTTGCTGTGGTCCGAGGACACCGACTCGTGGGCCGCCTTCGAGGTCCCGGCCCAGCCGTACCTCCTGCTGGTCCGGGACGGGAAGGTCGTGCAGCGTTGGCCGGGCGGAGCCTCCGCCGACGAGATCCGCAGCGCCGTCGCCGCCTGAGGGCCCCGGTGGCCGCCGACTAGGTTGACGACGTGCTGACGCCCGAGGAGATGACCGCCGTCGTCCACCGCTACACCGCCGCCCACTCGGCCGGCGACGTGGACACCATCGCCGGCCTGTTCGCCACCGACGCCGTGCTGGCGGACCCGGTCGACCAGCCCGCCCACCTCGGCCGAGCGGCGGTCCGGGCCTTCTTCGCCGGCACCCACGAGTCGATCGACGGCATGGAGCTCGTGGCCACCGGGCCGGTGCGGGCCGTCGGTCAGTGGGCCGCCGTCCCCCTGCAGGCTCGCTCGACGATCGGTGGCACCGTCTACGAGGTCGACATCATCGACGTCTTCACCTTCGGCGACGACGGCCTGATCACCGAGATGCGCGCCTACTGGAGCTCGTCCGACATCCGGGCCGTGGAGGCCTGAACCGCGTGGACGTCGTCGTCGGGTCGATGTGGGTCGGGGTGGGCGTGGGCTGGCTCGTGCTCGCGTGGCTGGGGTCCCAGGGTCGACTCCGCTTCGAGAGCATCTGGGGGATCCGCTCGGCGTGGGCCAGGAGGTCACCGGAGGTCTGGGCCGAGGCGCACCGTGAGCTCGCCGTGGGCGTGGGGGTCGGTGGCGGGGTCACCATCCTGGGCGGTCTGGTCATCCTGGTCGCCGGGTTGGACGACTGGATCGGCACGGTCGGCTTCCTGGTGGCCGTCGCCGGCTCCGTCGGCGGTCAGTTCGTCGGCACGCGCCGGGCCAAGGCCGCCGTCGGGTCGACCTGAGACGTCAGGGTCGTCCGAGGATCCGGTCGACCCTGATCTCGATGGCCACCCGGTTCGAGCGGGCGGCCGGGTCGCCGTACCGGGCCCCGTAGGCCGTCTCGGCCGCCGCCACTCGGTCCGGGTCGTCGGTCGCGGTCACCTCGCCCTCGAGCGTGAGCCACCGGCCGCCGTCCACCTGGGAGACCGCCGCCCGGCCGCCGCGTCGGGCGTTGGCCACCTTCTGTGAACCGTCGATGGTGATGATCCGCACCAGACGCTCGTCCGGGTCGTAGCCGAAGCCGACCGGCACCACGTGCGGGCTGCCGTCCCGACGCAGGGTCGTGAGCGACGCCAGGTGGCGCTCGGCGAGGAACTCGAGCGCGGTCGCCGGCAGGTCACCGGGGTCCAGGCTCACGTCGAGGACACCGCCTCGAGCACGTCCATCCGGGAGGCCCGCCACGCCGGGAGCAGCGCAGCGGCCACGCCCGCGAGCGACGCGACCACCACGATCACGACCAGCTGGGTGACGGGCAGCTGGAACCGGAGCACGCCGGGGTTGTCCGCCGAGATGGCGATCGTGAGCGCGATGGCGAACAGGATCCCGATCACCAACCCGATGAGCGTGCCGAACACGGCGATGATGCCGGCCTCGATCCGGATGGTCCGACGCAGCTGACGACGGGTCATCCCCACGGCGCGCAGCAGCCCGAGCTCCCGGGTGCGTTCGAGCACCGACAGCGACAGCGTGTTGGCGATCCCGATCAGGGCGATCACGATCGCCAGTCCGAGGAGGGCGTAGACGATCCCGAGGAAGGTGTTGATCGGGCCGGTCTGCGACTGGACGTACTCCTGGAGGTCCTGGACCTGGACCGTGGGGATGTCGGCGAACAGCGCGTCCAGGTCGGACTGCACCTGCGCCGTGTCGGCACCCGGCTCGGTGGTGACGAAGATCTGGCTGTCCACGTTGAACAACGGCAGCGAGTTCGGCTCGAACGTGGCGAGCGGGAGCCAGAGCGACGCCTGACCGAGCGGCTCGTCGTAGGTGAGGGCGAGCCGGAGCTGCTGGACGCCGGTGGCCACGAAGTAGACGGGGATGGTGTCGCCGATGCGCCAGCCCCGCTCCTCGGCGAAGGAACGCTCGGCGGCCAGGGTGCCGGCCACCAGGTCCTCGGGGGCGCCCTGCAGGTCACCGGCCGAGATCACGTCGAACCACGTGGCCGGGTCGATCCCGAGGGCGAAGTCGTCCTCGCCCGCGGGCGCCTCGGGCGGAGCCCCGAGCTGTCCGGCCGGGATCGTCGTCGAGGTGCTCGCCGTGGCCACGCCCACCGGGTCGAGCAGGCGGAGTAGTGCGAACCGCACCGGACTGGCCTCGGCGACGCCGGGCACCTGCTCGATCCGTTCGGTGCTGCCGGCCGGGATGGCACCGAACGACGTCAGCGACGCGGTCGCGACCACGAAGTCGGCCTGGACCGAGTTGTTGATGGCGTCGTCGGCCGAGGCCTTGATGGACGAGGCCACGATCGCGATGAGCGTCACGAGCGTCACACCGATCGTGAGCGCCGCAGCGGTCGCCGCGGTGCGCTTGGGGCTGCGGGCGGCGTTCTCGCCGGCGAGACGGCCGTCGACCCGACCGCCGATCGAGAACGGACGGGCGATGAGTCGGCTGAACGGTCCGGCGAGGAGCGGACCCAGGATCACGGCGACCGAGACCAGGATCGCCACCGCTCCACCACCCACCTGGTACAGCGGGTTCGGCCCCACCCTCGCCAGTCCGGTGGCGATGAGCGCCACGCCGCCCACCACCAGGACGACACCCCAGATCCGTCGGGAGAGCGACAGGTCGGTCCGGTCCACCGACACCTCGCTGATCGCCGCGACCGGGGGGACCTTGGACGAACGGATCGCCGGGATGACCGCCGAGAGCACCGTGACACCCACGCCGATGAGCACGGCGAGGACCACCACGCCCACGGACAGACCGGGAGTCGTGGACGCGATGGTGAAGAAGCCGCTGAGCACCCGCAGCAGGAGCGCGGCCAGGCCGTAGCCGGCTGCGAGCCCGATCGCCGCAGCGAGGAGGCCGACCACCACCGCCTCGAGGAGCGTCGCCACGACGACCTGGCGGCGGGTGGCCCCCACGGCACGCAGCAGCGCGGTCTCCCGGGTGCGCTGGGTGATGATGATCGAGAACGTGTTGTAGATGATGAAGATGGCGACGAACAGCGCCACGTAGCCGAACACGGAGACGAAGATCTCGAGGATGTCGACGAACTGCGAGATCTGCTCCTGGTTCTCGGCGGTGAAGGCCTCGCCGGTCAGGACCTGCCACTCGGGGAGGGCGTCCCCGATGCGTCCGGCCAGCTCGGCCTGACTCTCGCCCTCGGCGGCGCCTGCGACGACGTAGTTGAACTCGTCGGGCTGGTTCACCAGTCGCTGGGCCTCGGGGGTCGTGAAGAACAGGGCGCGCACCCCCGTCGACTGCGAGCCGTCGCCCAGGCCCACGATGCCGACGAGCTGGTACTGCCGGACGCCCTCCTGGGTCGTGGCGATGGAGATCTCGTCCCCGAGTCGCTTGTCGAGCGACTCCGCCGTCCGGAAGTCGACGACGATCTGGCCCGGCTCCAGGGGTGGACCGCCCTCCCGGAGGGCGCCGATCCGGAGCCCCTCGTCGTCGATCCAGTTGTAGACGAGCGTCGGGGGCCCGAACCCACCGCCGACCACCTTGCCGTCGTTGCCGACGAGCTCGGGCCCGGGCGACTCGACCACCCCGGCCGCCGAAGCCACGCCGTCGACCGCGGCGACCTGCTCGACCACCGGCCCCGGTACCTGGGTCCGGATGGGCTGGCCGAACGGGGTCTCCTGGGTCCGCGGGGAGCGCACGACCGCGTCGAAGCTCGAGTAGACGTCGCCGACGAGGGACTTGATCGAGTCGCTCAGGGTCACCGACAGCAGCTGGGTGCCGGTGAGGAAGGCGATCCCGAGCACGACGGCGACGCCCGTCGTGACGAGTCGCCGCTTGCGGGCGAAGAGGTCCTTGAGGGCGATCCGGAACACGGCGTCAGCCGCCGAGGAGCTTCATCGAGTCGATGATCCGCTCGGCGGTCGGCGACTCCATCTGGTCGACGATGCGGCCGTCGGCCAGGAACACCACCCGGTCCGCGTAGGCAGCGGCGTTCGGATCGTGCGTCACCATCACGATGGTCTGGCCCAGGTCCGACACGGCGTAGCGCATGAAGCCGAGCACCTCGTGGCCGGACCGGGAGTCCAGGTTGCCGGTGGGTTCGTCGGCGAAGACGATCTCGGGACGGCTCACGAGCGCCCGGGCCACGGCCACGCGCTGCTGCTGGCCGCCCGAGAGCTCGCTGGGTCGGTGGGACAGCCGGTCCGACAGTCCGACGATCCCGATGATCTGGTCCATCCACGGGCCGTCGGGCTTCCGGCCGGCCAGGTCCATGGGGAGGGTGATGTTCTCCGCAGCGGTCAGGGTCGGGATCAGGTTGAACGCCTGGAAGACGAACCCGACGGCGTCGCGGCGGAGCTCGGTGAGCTTGGCGTCGCTCAGGTCGTCGAGGAAGACGTCGCCGATGCGGACCCGGCCGGAGGTCAGCCGGTCGAGGCCGGCGAGGCAGTGCATGAGCGTGGACTTGCCCGACCCGGACGGCCCCATGATGGCGGTGAACCGGCTCCGCTCGAAGTCCACCGTCACGCCGTCGAGCGCCCGGACCTCGGTGTCGCCCGTCCCGTAGACCTTGACGGCCTCGACGGCGCCGGCCGCCGCCTGTGCGGTGGGTGGTGGTGTGGTCGACATGGAGCCTCCAGCAGCGCTCGTCGGGGGGACCCGGCGAGGCTACCGGGAGTCGTCGGCGAGCGTGGGATCGGCCGCCGGATCGTCGGCGATCTCGTCGGGATCCGTGAGGTCGAGCACCACCTCGTCGTCCTCGGGATTCCACACCCGGTCGCTGATCGGGGCCACGTAGCTCACCAGGAGCCGTCCCCAGTGGCGTCGGTCCTCGGGCTGGCTGAGACAGGCCACCCGGAACAGGAGCCGGGAGTCCCGTCGCCGCCGCAGTCGGGCGGCGGCGACCCCGCCGATCGTGGCGTAGCGGGCGAGCATGGTGGCGTCGGGGATCGGGGACCGGGACATCACCTCGAGGGCCTGGAACGCCCACTCGAGACGGAGTTCGTCGCCGACGGCCGGCTCCCGCGGGAGCGGTTCGGTCCAGCGCACCAGTCGCTCCGGGGTCCGGGCCACGACGGCGTCGTCGTCGATCACGCAGTGGAGGGCCTCGCCACCGATGACGACCACCGGGTTGACCTCGTCCCTGACGCTGCTGTCGAGGAGGTGTTCGGAGGCCTGCCGCAGCAGGTGGGTCTCGGTGACGAACGCCCCGCTCCGCAGGCAGGCACCGGCCAGTGGGTCGCTCGAGCCGGCCCGCGGGGAGATCCGGGTGGTCGACCCGTCGAGGTGCTGCTGTTCGCCGCCACAGGTGGCGAACCTGGCCCCGGTCGAGTCGACCAGCCGGCCGAGGCGGGCGAGCCAGACCGGGCTGAGCTCGGTGTCGACGTCGACGACCGCTGACCAGGTGCCCCGGGCCGCCGCCAGACCCTCGGCGAGCGCCTCCGGTGTGCTCGTGCGCTCGAGTTCCAGGACTCGCACGCGGTCGTCGCCCGCAGCCCGGGCGGCCGCGACGGTCTCGTCGGTCGACCCGGTGTCGACGACGACCACCTCGGTGGACGCGAACGTCTGGCTCAGGACCCCCGTCACGACCCGACCCACGGCGTCGGCCCGGTCCCGCACAGGGAGCACCACGCTGAATCGCGGTTGCACGGCTCCATTGTGAACGACGCGGCGGCGCTGGGCGCGGACCTCGTCACGGAGTGCGGGGTTCGAGCTGGTAGACGGTGACGATCCCGTCCCGGCCCAGCTCCCGGAGTTCGACCCGTTCGGCGAGCTGCTCGCGCGTCCACAGGTGTCCGTAGCGCGGCGGCGCGTCCACCCAGACCAGGCAGTAGCGCTCGTCGCCCGAGCGGAGCTGCTCGACGAGCACGTCGAGGTCGTCGGTGGGGTCGTTCGACTCGAGTCCCGTCCGCCGTGGACTCCAGTCGGCCTCCAGCTCCGGGTAGAGCGCCGTCGGCAGGTTGGAGGAGTCCACGCAGCCGTCGGGGAGGGCGTCCAGTGCGACGGACGCCCGGGCACGCTCGTAGGTGTCCGAGGAGTAGTTGCCGTCGAAGAAGGGGTTCCCGGCGGCGAACGCCACGACGGCGACCACGCCCGCCGCCACGTTGGCCAGGGCCCAGACGTGGGCACCGGTCCGGGCCACCCGCCACCAGGGACTCGCCCCCTCGGGAGGCACGGCGCGCAGTCGGGCGGCCAGCGAGAGGCCGACGGCCACCAACGGGAGGTACGCGGGCTCGAGGAGGCGCAGGTCGAGCTGGTTCAGCGCCGTGGTGGAGCGGATGTAGAGCATGTAGGTGAGGTAGAGCACCGGCGTCAGGACCAGGAGCCCCACCGGCCGACCGAGCGCGCCGGCCACCACCTGCACGCGAGTTCGGTTCCGGCGGGCGGCGAGTGCTCCGAGGAGCCGCCAGCCCGCAGCGGCGGCGGCCGCGATGGTGACGACGGCGACGGCGGCCCAGAGCCGCTCGCGGCCGTTGGCGACCCCGGGCAGGACGAAGCGCCCGAGCGTCGCCACGATGTCGGACAGGTTCTGGACGACGCCGCGCGCCGAGGAGTCCCGGGGGCCGAGCAGGGTGCCGTCGGCGGCCAGGTTCCTGAGGATCCACGCCACCGGAACCGCTGCGGCGGCCACCGCGAATCCGGCGGCGGTCACGAACCGCTGGGCGAGTGGGCGGCGGCGGTCGAGCAGCAGCCACAGCGCGCCGGTCGGCACGAGCACCACGCCCACGTAGCGGAGTCCGAAGCCGAGCCACACCAGGGCGACGGTGGCGGCGAGCCACTGGAGGCGGCGTTCGCCGTCCCACGCGCGAGCCATGCACAGGATCCACAGCAGCACCACGACCGAGAAGGCCCGGTCCGTCATGAGGAGGTGGCCGAACCCGATGGTGGACGACCCGACGGCCACGACCACGGTGCCGAGCAGGACCAGTCGGTCGTCCACCACGAACCGACGGAACACCCGCCACGCCACCACGACGGCGAGCGCGCTCACCGCAGCGTTGAGCACGATCGCCGCCGTCTGGGTGCCGAGCGGGGTGAGCCACGCGATCAGGGCCATCAGACCCGGCCAGAGGGGCGGCCACACCGTGAGCGGATCCTCCAGGAAGAACCGGAGGCCGCGTCCCTCCAGGATCGAGTCGGCGATCGCGGTGTAGCCCACGCCGTCGTCACCCACGGCGATCCCGCCGACGTTGGCCACGATCACGGCCACCGCGCTCAGGACGGCGAGGCCGGCCACGGAGCGGACGTCGAGGACCGGGCCGCGTCGCTCCGTCGAACTCACCGCCACAGTGTCGGAGGTCCGGCGGTGCGACACAAGTACCCCGGCCCGGGTCGGTCCGGTCGCCCGTAGACTCCGGGCGGTGGAGTGCCCCAGCTGTGGAACCGAGTGTGCGGTCGGAGCCCGGTTCTGCTGGTCCTGTGGCCACTCCCTGGTCACCCCCACCGAGGAGCGTCGGGTCGTCACGGTCCTCTTCGCCGACCTGGTCGGCTTCACCGCCATGTCGGAGTCGCGCGACCCGGAGGAGGTGAAGCGCCTCGTCGAGGCGGCCTTCGAACGGCTCGTGGTCGACGTGACGGCCTTCGGTGGCAAGGTGGACAAGATCGTCGGCGACGCCATCATCGCCCTGTTCGGAGCGCCGGTCGCCCACGAGGACGACGCCGAACGAGCGGTGCGTGCCGCGCTGCGCATGCAGGAGACGCTCGCGGAGTACGCCGCCACCAGCGACGCGAACGTGCGCATGCGCATCGGTGTGAACACGGGCGAGGTGCTCGTCGGCGCGCTGCGGGCCGGTGGCGACTACACGGCCATGGGTGACGTGGTGAACACGGCGTCCCGGCTCCAGACCATGGCAGGACCCGACGAGGTGCTCGTCGGCGAGACGACCTACCTCGCCACCAGCGAGGTGATCGAGTACGAGTCGCGCGGGGCGCTGGTCGCCCGCGGTCGGGAGCGGCCGGTCAACGTCTGGGTGGCCTCCGCGGCCCTGCTGCCGCCGGGCCACCGTCCACGACGGCGCTTCACCCCCCTGGTGGGGCGGGAGCACGAGATGGCCCTGCTCACCAACGCCGTCCACGTGTCGATCGAGTCCGGGCGTGGCCTGCACCTGGTGATCCTGGGTGAGGCGGGTGTGGGCAAGACCCGGGTGGCCAACGAGCTCGCCGAGGTGGTGGGGGCGACCGACGGCGTGTTCGAGGTCTCCGGGCGGTGCGTGCCGTACGGCGAGTCCAACCCGTGGTGGCCGGTGGCCGAGGCGCTCCGCGACGGGTGCCGGGTCGATCGAGACGAGTCGGTCGAGACGGCGCGACCCAAGGTCGCCGCTGCCGTGGGCGCGTTCGTCGTCGACGACGTCGGTGCCGGTGAGGACCGGACGATCACCGACGGCCTGCTGCACCTCATGGGCTACGACACGCCCCTGCGACTCCTGCCCGGCAGCCGGGCCCGGGCCGAGGCGACGGGGGCGCTGCTGCGCTTCATCGAGGGCCTCGTGCAGCGCCGCCCCCTCCTGGTCCGACTCGCCGACCTGCACTGGGCCGACGACGTGGTGCTCGAGCTCATCGACGAGCTCTCCACCCAGCTCGCCCGTCAGCCCTTCGTCATGGTCGCCACGGCCCGTCGCTCGCTGCAGGAGCGGTGGTCGCCCCGTTGGGGTCGGTTCAACTCGATGGTGCTCAACCTCTCGCCGCTCGACCGGACGGCCGCCGAGGTGCTGCTCGACTCGCTCGGCGGCCGGGAGCTGTCCCCGGTCGACCGGGAGGCCCTGCTCGACCGGTCGGGCGGCAATCCGTTCTACCTGGAGGAGCTGGTCACCCTGGTCGGCCACGGCGCCGGGCTGGGCACGCCGGAGGCGCCGGGGACCTTCCCGGAGACGCTCCCCGACACCCTGCGCGGACTGGTCGCCGCCCGGGTGGACGGCCTGACGCCCGACGAGCAGCACGTGCTCGAGGACGCTGCGGTGTGGGGCTCGGCCGGACCGCTGCGGATCCTCGACCTGACGGCACAGGCGACCCGGGGTGTCGAGAGCGTGGCCGACGTCGTCTCGACGCTCGTCGACAAGGACGTCCTCACCCTCGACGGCGAGGAGTGGTCGTTCCGGTCGGACCTCGTCCGTGAGGTGGCCTACGCCCGCCTCACGCGCCGGGACCGCATGCAGCGGCACCTGGGCATCGCCCGCAACTTCGACGAGCGTCTCCGACTCGACGAGGCCGACGACTCGATCGTCGAGACCGTCGCCCGGCACTACTACGAGGCGGTGGGCCTCACGCTCAGCCGGGAGGGTCGCGTCGACGCGGCGCTGGTCGACCGTGCGGCGCTCTGGATCCTGGAGGCAGCCCGTCGCACCGAGCAGTCCGGCCTGTACGTGCAGGCGGAGCGGCTGTACTCCCAGCTGCTCGGGATCCTCGGGGAGTCCGACCACGCCCGTCGCTTCGAGGCGTTGACCGGTCGGTCGAGGTCCCGGGTGGAGCAGTGGCTGACCGCCGAGGCCCGCGAGGACGCCTCGGCGGCCATGGAGGCGGCGGAGGCCACGGGCGACGTCGGCGCCCGTGCCCAGGCCTACCTGAGTCTGGCGGCGGCGGCGTCGCGGTCGGGCGAGATCATGCTCGCCGAGGAGGAGCTCGACGCCGCGCTCGACCTGTTCGACACCATCGGTGACGGTCGCGGCCGTGCGGAGGCGCTCCGCCAGCGGGGCATGTCCCGACTGCTCCGTGGCGACCACCGGTCCGCCGAGGAGCCCATCGCTGCGGCACTCGAGGCCTTCCGCATGGTGGGCGACCGTCGCGGCGAGGCGTGGTCGCTGCAGAACCTGGCGTGGATCGCGTTCACGGACGGTCGGCTCGACGAGTCCGAGCGGGTCCTCGCGGTCTCCCGCAGCGCCTTCGAGGAGGTCGGCGACGCCGGGGGGCTGGCCTGGGTCGAGGGGCTCCGGTCGTACCTGCTGTTCATCCGTGGCGACCTCGACGGTGCCGACCAGCTGGCCGCCAAGGTGCTCCGCGAGAGCGAGCGTCGCGGCGACCGTTACGGCGAGGGGATGATGCGCGTCGTGCGGGCCGGCGTCCGCCTGTGGCGTGGTCGCACCTTCGAGGCGGTCGAGGAGTCGGCGGTCGCGGTGACGGCGCTGCGCGCCGCAGGCGACCCCGTGGGACTCGAGCAGGCGCTGTCGGTGGCCGGGCGGGCCGAGGTCATGTCGGGCAGCGTCGAGCGGGGTCTGGACCTCCTCGCCGAGGCCCGGACGCAGAGCGCGGTGACCTCCACCGGCTTCGCCCGGGCCGTGTCGCGCTCGACCGAGGTGCAACTCGGCCAACCGGAGCTGACCCTGGGGGACCTGCTGTCGTACTCGGAGTCGTCGGAGTCACCGGTCGGCGTCGACGAGGTGGTGGCCATCGGCGCGCTGGCGCTGGCGCAGGCGGGGCGACTGGACGAGGCAGCCGCCCTGCTCGGCGTGGACGACGGCATCGACGGACTGACCGGCCGGACCGGCTACCTGACCTCCGCCGCCGCCATCGTCTGCGCGGCGCTCGGTCGACTCGACGACACCCGGACGGCGGCGGCGCTGGTGGCCGAGGACCCGACGGCGACGTACGTCGATCGTGCCACGGCCGACCTGGCGCTCGCCCTGGCCGTCCCGGGACCCGAGGGCGACGCGGTGCTCGAGCGGATCGTCGCCTCCGTCTCGGCCACGGACGACGCCGTGACGACAGCCCTGGTGGCGCTGGCCGTGTCGGTCAGGACGGAGGTGACCCACCCGGACCCCGAGGCCCCGGCCCGGGTGGCCGCAGCGCAGGACAGCGAGCGCCGTCTGGCGTCGCTCGGGATCACGGACACTGCGTGGCGGGACCTCTACCGACGGATCGCCGCCCGGGCCTGACGCGGGATCAGTCCTGCGGTTGTGGCACCCAGCGGAGGTAGGGCTTGTCGGCCCGCCACCCGTCCGGGTACCTCGCAGCTGCGTCCTCGTCGGACACCGCCGGCACGATGATGACGTCGCCACCCTGCTGCCAGTCGGCCGGCGTGGCGACCTGGTGCTGGGCGGTGAGCTGCAGCGAGTCGACCACGCGGAGGATCTCGTCGAAGTTCCGACCGGTCGAGGCCGGGTAGGTCAGGGTGAGCTTGACCTTGTTGTCCGGACCGATGACGAACACCGACCGCACGGTGAGCGTGTCGTTGGCGTTCGGGTGGATGAGGTCGTAGAGGTCCGAGACGACCCGGTCGTGGTCGGCGATGAGCGGGAAGTTCAGGGCCTGACCCTGCGTCTCGGCGATGTCATCGGCCCACTCGACGTGGGAGTCCAGCGGGTCCACCGACAGCCCCACGACCTTGACGTCGCGGCGGTCGAACTCGTCCTTGAGCCTGGCGACCGTCCCGAGCTCGGTGGTGCACACGGGGGTGAAGTCCTTGGGGTGGGAGAACAGGATCGCCCAGCTGTCGCCCTTCCACTCGTGGAAGTCGATGGTGCCCTCGGTCGTCGCTGCGGTGAAGTTCGGGGCCTCGTCGCCCAGTCGGATGCTCACGTTCACTCCCGTGGTCTCGTGCAGTTGAACTGCGGTGCGAATACCTGACCACTTTAGTCATGTATATGCCTCCGACGCCAGCCCCGGAGCGGAGGGGCGGAGTGACAACTGTCGCAAGCACTCCGACTACCGGAGTACGCACATGCTTGCTACAGTTAGCAGTACCCCCGAGGCGGCCCCCGGTCGCCACCGAGCAGAGAGCAGGAGTCCAGTGAGCACCATCCTCGAGCCCGTGACCGACATCCAGGAGCGCATCGTCCAGGCGATCGGCGAGCTGAAGCAGCCCGTGACCAAGGCCGTCAGCACCGTCGTCGGCTTCGTCACCGAGCGCCGCAGCGAGTTCCCGGCGGTCCCCTTCGCCGAGAAGCTGCCGACGCCGGTCGAGCTGATCGACAACCAGGCCAAGTTCGCCACCAACGTGGTCCGGACCACCAAGACCGTGGCCACCGCAGCCGCCAAGGCCGCCGCCCCGGTGACCGACCAGCTGCTCGACCGCCGGTCGGCGCGCAAGGCGACGGTCGCCGCGGCCTGAGCCCACCTCGCCCGCTGCGGTCCCCTCGCCGCACGTGGGTCCGCCCGGTCCGACTCCCCCCTCGTCGGACACGGTGCCAATCGACGGGAGGACCTCCGGGTCCTCCCGTCGGTCGTTCCCGGCCCGGCTCAGTCCGCGAGTGCGACCACCCGGTCGGCGACCACCTCGGCGATCGCGAGCGACGCCGTGGCCGCCGGTGACGGGGCGTTCAGCACGTGGACGCACCGGGGCGAGGTGCCGAACGCGAAGTCGTCGACCAGGCGGCCGTCGGCCGAGACGGCCTGGGCCCGGATGCCCGGTGCGGACGACCGGAGATCGGCACCGTCGAGCTCGGGCACGAGTCGCCTGAGGTCGGCGAGGACCAGCTCGCGTGAGCGGGCCCGGCGCAGCTCGGTCAGCCCGGTCCGCCAGTACCGGAGACCGAGCCGCCACAGGGCGCGGTCCCGGAGCATCCCGAGCGTGTCGGTGCGGTCCACCGAGCGGTCGTAGGCCTCCCGACCGAGCGCCAGGACGGCGGTCGGTCCGGCGTGGACCCTGCCGTCGACCGACCGGGTCAGGTGCACCCCGAGGAACGGCCACCGGGGGTCGGGCACCGGGTAGACGAGGGCCCGGACCAGGTCGGCCGACGGCCCGGTCACGTCCAGGTAGTCGCCGCGGAACGGCAGGATGCGCACGGTCGGCTCCGCCCCGCACCGGACGGCGACCCGGTCGCTGTGCAGGCCGGCGCAGTTGACCAGGGCCCGGGTCCGGAGTCGGCTGCCGTCGACGCACTCGACCTCGAGGCCGTCGGGGTCGACCGTGGCCCGGGCGACCTCCGCGCCGAACCGGAGTTCGCCGCCGGCGTCCCGGAGTTCCGTCGCGAGCGACCGGGCGACGGCCGGGAAGTCGACCACTCCGGTGTCGAGCACGTGGAGTGCCGCCACCGCCCGGGCGTGGGGTTCCACCTCCCGGAGTCCGGCCCGGTCGAGACGCTCGAGCCGCACCCCGTTGGCGTGTCCTCGCCGTTCGAGCTCGGCGAGCGCCGGGAGCTGCGACCCGTCGGTGGCGACCACCACCTTGCCGCAGGTCCGGTGGGGGAGCGACCGTTCCGAGCAGTACCGCTCGAGCCGGCGACGGCCGTCCACGGCGAGGCGGGCCTTGCCGGAGCCGGGCGCGTAGTAGAGCCCCGAGTGGGCGACGCCCGAGTTGCGGCCGCTCTGGTGGCGGGCCGGTCCGTCCTCCTTGTCCAACACGACCACCTCGCCGGTGCCCAGCCGGGTCTGCACGGCACGGGCCACGGCGAGCCCGACGAGCCCCGCCCCGACCACGACGACCGCGGCGTCGGAGGACCGGCCGGTCACGACGAGCCGCGCGGAGCGAGCACGTAGGTGGTCACACCGTCGGCGGAGGCCAGCTCCCGGAGGTCGACCACGTCGGCGAGGTCGTCCCGGTCGTGGAACTCGGGGTCGACCGTGTACTCGACCCACACCAGGCACACCTGGCCTCCGTCACGAGCTGCGGAGGTGACCCGGTCGCGGAGCTCCTGCAGGTCGTCGGTCGGTTGGTCGGACTTGTACTCGGTCCGGCGGGGGCTGATCTGGGTCTCGAGCTTGGAGCGGTACAGGTCGGCGGAGTTGTTGGAGTAGAGGACGCACCCCTCGGGCAGTGCGTCGAGCGCCGGGCTCGTCGAGGCGGCCACGGCGCGGGGCGTGTTGTAGCCGACGTCCGAGATCACGGTGTTGAGCGGGCCCAGGAGCGCCAGCGTGACGAGTGCCTGGGCGCCCAACCACACGCCGGCGACCGTCCACCCCACCCGTCGCCACCGCGGCCGGTCGACCAGCACCAGTTCGACCCACCGGAGGAACAGCAGCGCCGTGGGCACCATGCAGGGCGCGAGGAGCCGGATGTCGAGGTCGTCGAAGCCCACGACGGACCGGCTGAGCACCATGAGGGCCGTGAACCCCACCACGAAGACACCCAGCAGTCCGACCGGCCCGCTGACGGCGTCGAGCGGCCGGAACCCCTGGGTGCGCGCGGCGGTGACCACCACGACCGCGACGATCACCACGCCCAGGGCGGCGAGCACCACGTTGGGGCCGTCGGGGATGGAGGTCACGAACTTGGCGGTGGTCCGGAACGCAGCAGCGACGTTCTGCACCGGCCCGACCGACGACGGGAACCGGGGACCCATGGCGGTGTCGGACACCGAGAGGTTGCGCAGCATCCACGCCACGCTCGGCACGACCGCCGGGACGGCGAACCAGCACACCTCGGCGACGACCCGACCGACGCTCCGGTCCTGGCGCCACGACCGCACGGCGAGCCACAGGGCCAGCGGCGGCACCACGTAGAGGGCCTGGTACCGGATGTAGAACCCGACGCACGTGGCCAGGCCCGCCGCCACGAGCAGTGCCGGCTGCGATCGCTCCGTGGCCAGCAGGAGCAGCCAGATCGTCACCAGCGAGACCAGCACGAAGGCGACCTCGGTCTGCACGAACGCCGCCAGTCCGACCAGCAGCGGCGACACCGCCAGCCCGGCGACGAGCACCGCCCGGAGCCGCAGGTCGACCAGGACCCGCTGGGCGACGGCGGCACCGACGAGCACCACGCCGACCAGCATCGCGGCGTTGACGACGACCGCGACCTGGTCGCCACGCCACCCGGTGACGGCCGAACCCGCCGCCAGCACCATCGGCCACAGGGGTGGCCAGGTGGTCAGCGGACGCTCGATGAAGAAGCCGAGGCCGTCGCCGGCGCGGAGTGAGTCGGCCACCGCGATGTAGGCCACGGCGTCGGTGCCGGCGGCGGGACGGGTCAGTCGGACGGCGACCAGGGTCAGCACGGCCGGCAGGGCCGCGGCGACGGCGACGAACCAGCGGACGAGTCCGGAGGGTCGGTCGGCGTCGGTGAGCTGCACGGGCTCAGCGGGTGGAGGCGGTCGCGTGCACGAACCGGTGACGGTAGCGCCGCAGCGCCGGACGCTCCACGAAGCGGTGGAGTGCGGCTCCCACCAGGTAGGCGGCCAGCAGCTTGATCGGGATCCACTTGGGGCCGCCCGAGAACCCGGGGGTCATGAGCTGGAAGAGCTGGTAGTGGGTGATGTAGATCGCGTAGCTGAGCACACCGAAGTAGCAGAGCAGTCGCACGCTCAGCCACCGGCTGAGCGCGAACTCGTCCCGCAGGCGGACGAACGCGAAGACCAGGACTGCGGCGCAGATGGTCGAGAGGGTGAACCCCCACCGCACCCAGTAGTTGCCGTTCGGGAGCTCGGCGAGGACGACCTGGATCGCGTTGTCCGCGTACTCCTTGAGCTGGGGCGGTGTCAGGCCCTCGGGTGGCGCCTCGATGTCCACGTCGGTCGGGTAGAGCGGGACGTAGAACCCGCCGAGACGCTCCACCAGCTTGGACGAGGAGAGCAACGCGAAGATCATGCCGCCCGTGGCCACCCAGGCGACTGCGTGGAGTCGCCGCTTGGCCGTGGCGCTCAGCTCCGTGGGCGCCACGGCGTGGATGATGGCGAGCAGCACCCCCATGGCGATCGCGTCCGGTCGCTGGAACCAGAACTGACCGGGTCCGCCCAGTCCCATGCCCCTGGCCACCCAGACCACGAGGATGAACACGACGAGCGCCACGGCGAGCTGACGGATCCAGTTCCGCTTCAGGCACCAGTACGTGGCGAGCGCACCCACCAGGTAGAACTGCTCCTCGAGCGAGAGCGACCACATCTGCCCCATGAACTGGAAGCTCCCGAGCAGCGGCGAGAAGAAGATGTTGTGCACGTAGAACAGGGTGGTGATCGACTCCCACACCACGTTGTTGAACAGGTACTCGGTGTCGGGCGTGGGGTTGGACAGTCGGATCGCCAGGATCGGCAGGAAGAACACGATCAGCGTGACGATCAGGCCGGGGAGCAGGCGGATGCCACGCCGGGCGTAGAAGTTCCGCAGTGAGATCGCCCCGGTCGACCGGCGCTCCTCGAAGATCAGCGTCGTGATCAGGAAACCGGACAGCACGAAGAAGAGGTCGATGTACCCCGAGAGGGAGTCGGCCACGGCGTACGCGTGCTGCAGCACGACGCACCACACGCCGACGCCCCGGATCCCGTCGAACGGCTTGACGGCACCGAGCCGGGGCGCCCGGGACTCGAACGGGTGCAGGGGGATGCTCACGCCGCAGCCACCCTGCCGGTGTCGACCCGGTCCTTCCGGGCCATCGAGCGCTTCTCCACGAACTGGTAGAGCGGCCACGCGAACACGAACGCCGTGATCCAGGCGACCAGGACCCGGAGCGGGACGTTGCCGGCGGGGATGGGCAGGACGAACAGCAGGATCGGCAGGGTGTGGATCAGGTAGAGGCTGTAGGACATCCGGCCGACCGCCCGGATCGGCCGGATCGACAGGCCCCGCCCGGGCAGCCAGCCGGGTGATCTGACCATGCAGATCAGCACCGGCACCATGGCCCAGTTGGTGATGGTGAAGGCCCACTTGACCCAGAAGTTGCCGGTCGACAGCTCGGCCATGGCCACCTCGAAGGCCTGCTGGGGCGACAGCGTCTCGTCCACCTCGGGCAGGAACGGCACGTAGGGCCAACCGAGCTTCTGGAGCGGGACGATGCTCAGGGTCATGAGCACCACGATGGCCACGCCGCCGATCCAGGCCCCGACGGTGAAGGCGCGACGCTGCCGTTCGGTCGGGGTCTCCGGGATGCGACTGTTGATCACGGCGGCGACGAGGCCGAGCATGAGCGCGTCGGGTCGTTGGAGCCAGAAGTTGAGCGGACCGAAGTGTCCGGTGGCCCGGGCGACCTGGATGCCGACGGCGAGCACGGCCATGAGCACCGCCATCTGGGTGATCCACCGACGCGTGACCATGAGCAGCGCCAGGAAGGCAACGAGCACGTAGAACTGCTGCTCGAGCGACAGCGACCACATCTGGTAGAGCGCCACTCCCTGGTTGGGGTACCCGAGCGGGTTCACCAGGTTGTAGACGTACAGGCCAGCCGGGAGGATCTCGCGTGTGACGAACCCGCCGAAGGTGAACCCCTGCAGGTCCACGTTCCGGCCGGCGACGGCGAACAGCACGGCAGCCACGGCGGTGACGACGGCCAGCGTGACGTAGAGCGCCGGCAGGAGGCGCCAGGCGCGCTTGGTCAGGAACGTCCGGACCGAGACCGTGCCGGACCGCTGGCCCTCCTCCAGCAGCAGCGTGGTGACCAGGAACGCGCTGAGGGCCAGGAACACGTCGAGGATCGAGGAGAACGACTCCAGCTTGAGCGGCGCCGCGTGCACGGCGATGACCATGAGGAC
>CAIQNH010000154.1 GCA_903873135.1 uncultured Actinomycetes bacterium | reverse complement strand
CTCGGTTCGGTGGACCTCCGGGGCAAGCGGGTGGCGGTCCTGCCGAGCATCGCCGGGGTCCGGCTCGAGGCCGGGGTGGAGGCGCAGCTGCGCCAGGCGGCCGGCGACCTGGCCACCCTCACCGGCATGGAGGTCGTCGAGGTCGACCTCCGGCTCCCCAACCTCGCGGCGCAGTGGGCCATGGGCAACCTGTCCACGTTGCTGGCCGAGCTCGAGGGACAGTGGCCGAAGTGCGCTCCGCTCATGACCGACGAGGTCGCGCTCGGCGCCGTCCTGGCCCAGTCCCTCTACAACCTGCACCTGGCCTCGGTCGCCGAGGCGCAGCGGGTCGAGGCCTACCAGGCCATGGCCCGGGTGTTCGAGCAGGTCGACTACCTGATCACCAGCACCAACCCCGGCCCGGCGTTCGCGGCGGAGTCGACGACCTCGGCCCCGACCGACAACTTCATCGACGTGGCCAAGTCCAGCCCCCCGCTGCGGTTCCTGTTCCGTCGGTTGATGGCGTCGATCCGGGTGGCGAGCGGTGTGTTCCCGAGGATGTCGAACGCCCTGGTGGAGGCCACCGTCTCCAAGGTGCCCGACCTGGTCACCATGGGCGGGCTGACGATCATCTCCAACATCTACGGCAACCCGGCGTGCTCCATCCCCGCCGGACTGGTGAACGGACTGCCGGTCGGCATGCAGGTGCTCGCACCCCACCACCGGGACGCGGAGCTGTTCGACCTGGCCTGGGTGTACGAGCGCGAGATCGGCTGGCCGAAGGTGGCTCCCGCGGTCAGCGCCGCGGCCGCCGCCCGGGTCTGAGCGACCCGGCAGTCCCCCTGGTCAGACCGGGAGGATGATCTCCGCCGCCTGGCGGAGCTGGTCGGTCGTACCGGCGTGGATCAGGATCTCGGTCACCGCCGAGTCCTTCCACGCGGCCACCCGGTCCCGGATGCGGGCCGGTGTGCCGACGAGCGAGATCTCGTCGGCGAAGGCCACGGGGACCTCGGCGATCGCCTCGTCGCGACGGTCCTCGAAGAACAGGTCCTGGATCCGCTCGGCCTGCTCGCCGAGCCCCATCCGGGCGGCGAGCTTGGTGTGGTAGTTCTGGCCCTTGGCGCCCATGCCACCGATGTAGAAGGCGAGCATGGCCCGGGTCATCCCGAGGGCGGCCTCGATCGTCTCGTCCCGGTCGTCGGGAGTGACGACGAGCGGGCACAGCGCGGCGACCTGGAACCCGGGTGACGCACCGGCGAGCTGGTCGGCGTAGACCTCCTGGCGGAACGGCGAGTAGTAGAGCGGGAGCCAGCCGTCGGCGATCTCGGCCGTCTGTGCCACGTTCCTCGGGCCCTCGGCACCCAGGTAGATCGGGATGTGCGGCCGCAGCGGGTGCACGATCGACCGGAGGGGCTTGCCCAGCCCGACGCTGCCCTCGCCCGTGTACGGGTGCTGGTAGAACTCGCCCTGGAAGTCGAGCTTGTCCTCCCGGGCCACGACCCGGCGGATGATCTCCACGTACTCGCGGGTCCGTGCCAGCGGCTTGTTCGACGGCCGCCCGTACCAGCCCTCCACGACCTGCGGGCCCGACACGCCGAGGCCGAGTCGGAACCGACCGCCGGTCAGGTGGTCCATGGTGATCGCCGACATGGCCACGGCGGTGGGTGTGCGGGCGGCCAGCTGCACGACCGCCGTGCCGAGCTGGATCCGTTCCGTCACCGCGGCCAGGTAGGCGAGCGGAGTGAGGGCGTCCGACCCCCACGCCTCTGCGGTCCAGATGGAGGTGAAGCCGGCGCGCTCGGCCTCGATCGAGCGCTCCACCCAGCCGTCAGGCGGGAGCTGCCCCCAGTAGCCGTGCATCAGTCCGAGGTCCATGGCTGCTCACTTCCCCTGGAAGTTGGGTGTCCGCTTCTCCTTGAACGCCCGCGGCCCCTCCTTGGCGTCCTCGGAACCGAAGACGTCCCAGCCGTAGGTGAACTCGTGGGTGAGGGCCTCGTGCTCCTCCATCCCGTTGGTCTCGCGCAGCGTCCTGAGCAGCGCCTGCACCGCCAGGGGACCGTTGGCGCAGATGCGCTGTCCGATCTCGACCGCCGTGGCGAGAGCCTCGCCGTCGGGCACGACGTGACCGATCAGTCCGAGCTCGAGGGCGCGCTCGGCGCTGACGTGCTCACCGGTCAGGAGCAGCTCGCAGGCGACCGTGTACGGAATCTGCCGCGGGATGCGGACCGCGGAACCACCCATGGGGTAGAGCGACCAGCGGACCTCGGAGATGCCGAACCTGGCGGACTGGCCGGCGACGCGCACCTCGGTGGCCCCGAGCAGCTCGGTCCCACCGGCGATCGCCGTGCCCTCGACCGCCGCGATGATCGGGACGGCCGGTCGCCACGTGCGCCAGAGCGCCTTCCACGGGAGGTCGGGGTCCTCGGCGAGGCGACCCTGGACGTCGATCCCGTCGGCGTCGGCGTCCCCCTGGTGGCCGCCGGCCATCTCCTTGAGGTCCGCTCCGGAGCAGAAGTTGCCCCCGGCACCGGTGAGCACGAGCGCCCGGATGTCCGGGTTGGTGTCGGCCTCGACCCAGGCGTCGATCATGCGGACGAGCATCTCGCCGTTGATCGCGTTCTGTCGTTCGGGACGGTTCAGCGTGACGATCAGCAGGTGACCGTCGCGTTCGGTGGTGAGTGCGGGCACGGGCCCCTCCTGGTCGTCGGTTCAGTGACGGTGGTGCGGCCGCCGCTCGTCCTTGAGGTCGTCGAGCTGGCGGATGAACTCCTGGCGCACACGGATCACGAGCCGCCAGACGGCGTCCGCGTCGTGCGAACCGTCCTCGGCGTGACTGGCCACGATCTGGGGGAGGCCGCCGACGTGACCCTCCAGGGTGACCCGCTGGTCGACGTGGTCCCGGTCCTTCACGTGGATCTCCATGGTGACCTGGTCCACGGGTCGGCCGATGAGGTGCCGGTTGATCTGGTCGAGCTGTTCGACCACCTTCGGTCGCTCGTCCTCGGTGAAGCCGTGGCCGAGGTGCAGGCAGGCGTCGACGGTCGCGTCGTTCTCGCTCGGGGTGGTGCTCATGGGGCGGTTCTACCAGCGCCGGACGCCCGGGTCACAACCCTGCGTCCTCGCCGCCCAGCTCCAGGTCGGGCAGGCCGAGCCCGAGGGTGGGGGACTCCACGCCGCCGTCGATCTCGAGGAGCTTCCCGGTGAGGAACGACCCGGCGTCGGAGCAGAGGTACACGACCCCGGCGGCGATGTCCTCGGGTCGGCCGAGCCGGCGCAGCGGGGTGGCCTCCTCCATCTGGGAGCGGAGGCCGTCGTCGACCAGCACGACGTCGAGGGCCGAGGTGGCGACCGACCCGACAGCGATGCCGTTCACCCGCACGTGGGGCGCCAGGTCGCAGGCCGTCAGCCGGGTCAGGTGCGTGAGCGCCGCCTTGGCGGTGCCGTAGGCGGCGAACCCCCGGTCGGACAACCGGCCGATGGCCGAGGAGATGTTGACGATCGAGCCGCCGCCGCTGGCCAGCATGGCCGGGACCGACAGCTTGGTCAGCTCGAAGGCCGTGGTGACGTTGAAGTGGAACGCCAGCTCGAAGGAGCGGGCCGAGGTCTCGAGCAGCGGCTTGGGGAACGAGCCGCCGGCGTTGTTCACCAGGATGTCGAGTCGGCCGAGCTCCTCCAGCGCCGTCGCGGGCAGTGCCGCGAGCCCCTCGAGGTCGTTGACGTCGGCCACGACGGCCACGGCCCGGCGGCCGAGGGAACGGATCACCTCGGCGGTGTCCTCGACCTGCTCGGCGGTGCGGGCCGTCACCACCACGTCGGCACCGGCCTCGGCGAGCGCGATCGCGCTCGCCCTGCCGATCCCCCGTCCGGCGCCGGTCACCAGCGCCACGGACCCGTCGACCCGGAACATGTCACCGATCGTCACAGCCACCCCGACTTCTTGAATCGCCACCAGAGAATCAGGCAGATCGAGGCGATCACACCCAGCACGATCCAGTAGCCGTACTCGGACTTCAACTCGGGCATGTGCTCGAAGTTCATGCCGTAGATGCCGGCGATCGCCGTGGGCACGGCGATGATGGCGGCGTACGCGGACATCTTCCGCATGTCCTCGTTCTGGCGGATGCTCACCTTGGTGAGGTTCGCCTCGAGCGCCGAGAGCAGGACGTCCCGGTCGGCCCGCAGAGTCTCGATCACCCGCTGCACGTCGTCGTTGGTGTCGGCGACGTAGTTCTGCAGCTCGGAACCGAGGACGGTGTAGTCGCTGTGGCGGAGCGAGGCGAGGACCTCGACGAGCGGGGAGACCACCCGGGTCAGCTCGAGCACCACCGCCTGCAGCCGGTAGATCTCCTCGGTCGGGTCGGTGGCGGCCGTCGAGGAGAAGATGCGCTCCTCGAGGTCGCTGATGTCGTCGTAGAGGTGGTCGATGGTCGGGTAGTAGGCCTCGACCACCGTGTCGAGGATCTCGTGCAGCACGGCACCCGGACCGAGCGCGAGCCGCTTGGGGTCGGCCTCGAGGTTCCGTCGGAGCGCCTTCAGCGGCACGGCCTCGCCCCGACGGACCACCACGATCCACGTGGGGTTGCACATGATCGTGATCTGACCGACCTCGACCTGGTGGGTCTCCGGGCGGAAGCGGGCTGGTCGCAGGACCACACAGAGCGTGTCGCCGTACAGGTCGACCTTCGGTCGCTCGTCGATCCCGGCGGCGTCCTCGAGCGCGAGGGGGTGGATCCCGAACGCGGCACCGGCCTCGTCGAGCTCCGCCGGCGACGGGTCGGCCAGGCCGACCCAGGCGAACGTGCGGCTGCCGTCCTGGTCGTGCCGGCAGCGGGCAGCCAGCTCGGCGAAGCGACCGGTGCTGTTGACCGCCATGCCGTCGTGGTAGACGCCCTGGGCGACGATCACGAGCCGTCCTCCGTGCCCCGTCCGGCCCGACGGGCCTCGGCCGCGGCCCACGAGAAGATGCCCCGGGCCATCACCGACGACTCGGCCTCGGTGCGGGCCTCGTTGACCACTCGACGGACCTCGATCGCCGCGGCGTCGGTCGGGTCGGCCTGCCAGGCCAGCTCGGCCAGGTGGCCGGCCAGTCGGAGCTCCCCCTGCTCGAGCAGGTCCCCCGCCCGGTCGGTGAGCACCCCGACGCCGCCGGCGAGCTCGGCGAGTTCGGCGGCGAGCAGCGCAGCGGGGGCGGGCTTCAGGTGCGACGGGTCGCCGTCGTACCAGCCCCCGTAGAGCCGCCAGACGTTGTGGACCACGAACTCCGGGTCGTCGTAGCTCGGCTGCAACCACGGCAGTCCCGTCAGGTGGTCGGGCACGCGCACCTCGGCCAGACAGGCGTCGAGCGTGGCCCCCTGGTTCATGAGCGCGAGCGTCTGGTCCAGCAGCGACTCGAGCCACTCGGCGCTGGTGCGGAGCACCTCGCCGATGCGGTCGGGCCCGGCGATCGGGAGCCCGTGACCGGGGAGCATCAGCTCGGCGTCGAGGTCGGCCATGGTGCGCAGGGCTGCCGCCCACTCGGCCGGGTAGCGCTGGGCCTTCTGCGGGTTGCCGCAGTTCGGCCCGGCCCAGATGAACAGGTCACCGGTGCACAGGACCCGGCGCTCGGGCATCCACACCCAGGTGTGGTCGTCGGTCTCGCCCCGGGCGTGGTGCAGTTCGACCCGGGTCGATCCGTGCTGCAGGACCAGCTCGTCGTCGTAGACGCGGTCGGGGTGTCGGAACGAGGTGGGGAAGATCGGTGTGCGCAGCTGGAACTGCCGCTGGTTGATCACGCCGTTGTACCCACCGGTCAGCACGTAGCGGTCGAACCGGTCGGGCACCCGACGGTGGGCGACCACCGTGACCCGGTCGCCCGCGGCCTCGAACAGCGGCACGGCGGCCACGTGGTCCACGTGTCCGTGCGTGTAGACGGCGCTCGTGAGCGGTGCCACCGTCCAGCGGCGGACCTCCTGGTGCAGGCCGGCGGCGTGCACCGGCCCACCGGCGTCGACGAGCAGCAGCTCGCCGTCGTCCTGCACGGCGACCACGTTGCCGAAGCTCCGGACGAACCCGACGCCGTCGGCGAGCTCCTCGAGCGTGGAGTCGCCGACCACCAGCGAGGTGTGCCCGCCCGGTTCGGTCCG
>CAIQNH010000153.1 GCA_903873135.1 uncultured Actinomycetes bacterium | reverse complement strand
TCCCGGTCCCGGCGGTAGAGCTCCTTGGCCTTGATGGCCACCTGCAGCTGGTGCACCAGCGAGTTGGACACGTCGTCGTAGAGGTTCTCGACGCCGAGCGACCGCTCCACCTTGGTGATGCCCTCGGGCAGCGGGAACACCACCCGCTTCTCCTCGTCGACCGCGTAGTCGACGTCCCGGGAGAGCCCCTTCACGACCGAGGCGAACTTGTAGTAGAGCTTGGCCGCGTCGTTGATCTGGCCCGAGATGATGAGCGGCGTCCGGGCCTCGTCGATCAGGATCGAGTCGACCTCGTCGACGATCGCGTAGACGTGGCCGCGCTGCACCTTGTCGTCGAGCGACATGGCCATGTTGTCGCGCAGGTAGTCGAAGCCGAACTCGTTGTTGGTGCCGTAGGTGACGTCGCACGCGTACTGAGACCGCTTGACCGCCTGGTCGAGCTCACCGGGGAGCACCATCCCGATCGTGAGGCCGAGCCACCGGTGCACCTGACCCATCCACTCGGCGTCACGCCGGGCCAGGTAGTCGTTCACGGTGACCACGTGGACCCCGCGGCCGGTCAGGCCGTTCAGGTAGACGGGCAGGGTGGAGACCAGCGTCTTGCCCTCACCGGTCTTCATCTCGGCGACCCACCCGAAGTGCAGGGCCGCGCCGCCCATGAGCTGCACGTCGTAGTGGCGCTGGCCGATGACCCGCCGGGCCGCCTCGCGGGTGACGGCGAACGCCTCGATGAGCATGTCGTCGAGGGGCTCGCCTCGGTCGAGACGCTCCCGGAACCGGACCGTCCGGCCCCGGAGCGTGTCGTCGTCGAGTGCCTCGAGCTCGGGCTCGAGCGCGCCGATCTCGGGGACCAGACCGGCCAGGGCCCGGACCTTCTTGCCCTCGCCGCTGCGCAGCAGCCGGTCGAAGATTCCCATAGGGGTTCCACCTTACCGGGGGAGGTCCACGGCCTCCGATCGACCGGCCCGGCGTCACAGGGTGGCCGTACCCTCCTCCGCCGTGCCCACCACCGCCTCCCGACGACGGAACGGCTGCCTCGGGTGCTGACCCGGCTCCTCGACACCATCGTCCCCCCGCGGTGTCCCGGCTGCGGCGCCGACGGAGTGGTCCTGTGCTCCCCGTGCCTCGCCGCACTGCGCCCGGCGGGGGACCGTCCTCCGCCCGGGCACCTCGACGCGCTGGTCGGCCTGCTCCGCTACCGGGGTGCGGCCGAGCGGGTGGTGGCCAGCGCCAAGTACCGGCACGACGAACGACTCCTCACCCGGCTCGGGGCGGCCCTCGGACCCCTGCTCGACCACCTCCTCGACGAGGTGGTCGAGCAGGGGTCCGGTACCGGCGTGCCGGTCGCCGTCACCTGGGTGCCGGGTACACCCCGACACCGCCGGGCACGCGGCGGTGACCCCGCGGCCACGCTGGCCCGGTCCGCGGCCGCCACCTCGGCGCATCGTCCGGGGGTCTCCGGTCTGCTCCGTCGGCTCGACGACCGTCCCCAGGCCGGGCGGGACCGTGCCGGCCGGTCCGCCGGCCCCCGACTGGCGGCCGTCGCTCCGGCTCCCCCGCTGGTCGTCGTCGTGGACGACGTCTGCACGACCGGCGCGTCGGTGGCGGCCGCGGGGAGGGCGCTCCGTCGGGCCGGGGCCTCGTCGGTGCTGGGTCTGGTGCTCGCCGTGCGGGACTGAGCAGCTCAGTCGGTGAGCGTGCCCGGCAGGCGGAACTCGGCGAGCTCCCCCTCCAGGAGGGCGTCGGTCCGGCGACGCACCGACTCGGACCAGTCCGGGTGGGTGAGGATCGCGAACCGACGGTTCCGGACGGCGTCGACCACCAGCGCGGCCACCACGTCCGGGTCGAGTCCCGACTCGATCAACCGGTCGAGCATCCGGCTCAGGGAGCCGGCGTCGCCGCCCAGTCCCCCACCGGGTCCGCCGGCCCGGTCGGGTCGGTTGCGGTCGCTGCGGTTGATCTGCGTGCGGACCCAGCCCGGGCACAGCACCGTGACCCCGACCTCCGGGTTGGTCATGGCCAGCTCGAGTGCGAGCGACTCGCTGATCGTCACCACCGCGTGCTTGCTGGCGTTGTACGGGCCCATGCCGGGGTTCGAGGTCAGCCCGGCCATCGAGGCCGTGTTGACCACGTGGCCGCCACCGCTCGCGATGATCCGGGGCACGAAGCTGTGGATCCCGTGGATCACCCCGAAGAGGTTCACCCCGAGCACCCAGCGCCAGGTCTCGAGGTCGACCTGCCAGCTGAGTCCCCCACCGCCGACCCCGGCGTTGTTGCACGCCAGGTGGAGGGCCCCGTAGACGTCGTCAGCGGCCGTGCCGATGCGCTCGACGTCGCTCGCCACGCTCACGTCGGCGGTGACGGCGAAGACGTCGGCACCTCCCGAGCGGAGCTCGGACGCCACCTCCTCGAGCGGCTCCGCCTCGATGTCGGCCAGCACGAGACGCACGCCCTCGGCGGCGAACGCCGTCGCCAGCGAACGGCCGATGCCGCTCGCAGCACCGGTGACGACGCCCACCTTGCCGTCGAGATCCTCCACGACCGACCTCCCTCGTCGACGGTCCGACCGGACCGCCTCAGTACTTGTAGTGCTCGGGCTTGTACGGGCCCTCTGCCGGCACGCCCAGGTAGTCCGCCTGGTCGGTGGTCAGCTTGGTGAGGCGCACGCCGAGCGAGTCCAGGTGGAACCGGGCGACCATCTCGTCGAGCTGCTTGGGCAGCCGCCACACGCCGAGGGCGTAGTCGTCGTTCTTGGAGAACAGCTCGATCTGGGCCAGGACCTGATTGGAGAACGAGCAGCTCATCACGAAGCTGGGGTGGCCGGTCGCGCATCCGAGGTTCAGGAGTCGACCCTCGGCGAGGACGATCACCGAGTGCCCGTCGGGGAAGACGAACTCGTCGGTCTGCGGCTTGATCGTGACACGCTGCACGTCGCTCATCCGGGCCAGACCGGCCATGTCGATCTCGTTGTCGAAGTGACCGATGTTGCCGACGATCGCGTTGTGCTTCATCCGGCTCATGTGCTCGGCGGTGATGATGTCCTTGTTGCCGGTGGCGGTGATGAAGATGTCTGCGGTGTCGAGGACGTCCTCGAGCCGCACGACCTGGTACCCCTCCATCGAGGCCTGCATGGCGCAGATCGGGTCGATCTCGGTCACCACGACCCGGGCGCCCTGACCGCGGAGCGACTGGGCGCAGCCCTTGCCGACGTCGCCGAACCCGCAGACCACGGCGGTCTTGCCGCCGATCATGACGTCCGTGGCGCGGTTGATGCCGTCCACGAGCGAGTGCCGGCACCCGTAGAGGTTGTCGAACTTCGACTTGGTCACGGAGTCGTTGACGTTGATGGCCGGGAACAGCAGGTTGCCCGTCTCGAACATCTGGTAGAGACGGTGCACGCCGGTCGTCGTCTCCTCGGTGACGCCCTGGATCCCGGCGCCGATCGCCGTCCAGCGCCCCGGGTCCTCGCCCAGCGAGCGGCGGAGCAGCTCGAGCACGACCTTCCACTCGTCGGAGTCGTCGTCGTTCGCCTCCGGCACCACGCCGGCGGCCTCGAACTCCGTGCCCTTGTGGACCAGCAGCGTGGCGTCGCCGCCGTCGTCGAGGATCATGTTCGGCCCGGCGGTGCCGCCGTCCCAGCGGAGCGCCTGCTCGGTGCACCACCAGTACTCCTCGAGCGTCTCACCCTTCCACGCGAACACCGGCACCCCGCGCGGGTCCTCGACGGTCCCCGTCGGACCGACGGCGATCGCCGCGGCCGCCTCGTCCTGGGTGGAGAAGATGTTGCAGCTGGCCCAGCGGACCTCGGCGCCCAGCGCCGTCAGGGTCTCGATCAGCACCGCCGTCTGCACCGTCATGTGGAGCGAGCCGGTGATCCGGGCCCCGGCGAGCGGCTGCTCGTCGCCGTAGGTGGCCCGGATGGCCATGAGGCCGGGCATCTCGTGCTCGGCGAGTTCGATCTGCTTGCGTCCCAGTGGGGCGAGCGAGATGTCGGCGACCTTGTAGTCGGTGAGCGTCATCGGGGATCCTCCTGCCGCGGCGCGCGGCGTCGGTGAACGAGTGGCATCGACGCCGGGCTCGGACCGTCTGGTCCCCAACCGACTGGTCCCCGCAGGACAGCCCGGACGCCCCGACTGTAGCGCAGGCGCCGGGCGCTCCCCGGCCCGCCGGGGGTCCACCGGGATCGCGCCGTGCTCACCTACGGTCGGAGCGCTCCCACGACGCCGTCTCCCACCGGAGGTCCAACCATGCGAGTCCCCCACCACCGCACCCACCTGCTCGCCGTCGGCCTGGCCACGGTGGCCGCGCTCGCCGGCCTCGCTGCGTGCGGCGGCGGATCCGACGGGACGACGACGACGGCCTCGACGGCGAGCACCACGGTGCCGCCGAACACCGACGAGGCCACCAAGGTGTTCGACGAGCAGATCCAGCGGGAGCTCCAGCAGGTCGGCTGCTACCGGGGAGCCATCGACGGGATCCTCGGACCGGCGTCGGACGAGGCGATCCTCGAGTTCCAGCGGGCCGAGGGGCTCTCCGCCGACGGGGAGCTCGGCCCCAAGACCGAGGCGGCCCTCAAGTCGGC
>CAIQNH010000152.1 GCA_903873135.1 uncultured Actinomycetes bacterium | reverse complement strand
GGTGGACATCGACGCCGACGAACTCGCCGACTACTGGGTGGACCGCGTCGAACGACTGCTGCGCTCGGCGGTCCGCGACGCCCACCTGATCCCCGAGGCGCAACGGGTGGACGTCGAGTTCGGCGAGTTCATGGCCGACGATGTGACGATGGCGACCCGGATCATCGAACTGTCCGGCATGGAGGTCACCGGCGAGTGCCGCACTGCCCTGGCCGACTACGTGGCCGGCAACCCGCGGGGCAAGGACGGCCGGGTCGTCTACGACCTGCGCGGCGACTTCGGCCTGGATCCCGCCGAGCTGTACGACCGCTACTCCTTCTACTTCGACGCGTTCCCGCAGGTCCGACCGGAGGTGGTCTAGATGGGCGGCATCCACCGCGAACGACCCGGCGCCGACGCGATGTCCGGTGCCACCGGCGAGCCGGCGGTCGCCATCGGTCACGAGTCCGGCGACCGCCTCTGGATGTCACCGGGCTGGTCGAACAGCTACCTGATCGGCACCGACGACGGCCGAGTCGTGATCAACACCGGCATGGGCTTCGAGGGGCCGCTCCACGTGCGGTCCTACGCGGCGGTCGACAAGTCATCGACCCGGGCGATCGTGTTGACCCAGGGCCACTACGACCACGTCGGCGGCGTGGACACGTTCCGCGCCACCGGCCCGGAAGGCGGCCCGGACCCGGACGTGGTCGCACAGGCGAACTTCACCATCTGGCGTGACGACAACGAACGACTCGAGTCGTTCCGGTCACGCAACTCGGCGTTCGCGTTCATGGAGGCGATCGTCGCCGCCATGGAGCACGCCCGTTCCGCAGGCGTGGGCGCGGTCCCCCAGGCGCGGCCCGAGCCGACGGTGCTGGTGGAGGACCGCCACACGCTCGCCGTCGGCGGGCGAACCCTGGAGCTGATCGCCACGCCCGGGGGCGAGACGTTCGACTCCATGGTGGTGTGGGTGCCGGACTGCCGGACGCTGTTCAGCGGCAACCTGACCGGCCCGCTGTTCGGCCACGTCCCCAACCTGGTCACGATCCGCGGCGACCGCTACCGCGACGCACTCCAGTACATCGACTCGCTCGACGTCATCGCCGAACTGCAACCGGAACGGCTCGTCACCGGCCACTTCGACCCGATCGTCGGCGCGGACCGGATCCTCGCCGAGGTCGCCGATCTGCAGGAGGCGATGCGCTGGGTGCACGACCGCACCGTGGACGGCATGAACGCCGGGACGGACGTGTGGACGCTCATGGAGCAGGTGCGGTTGCCCGACCACCTCGACGTGGGCGAAGGCTACGGCCAGACCAAGTGGAACGTGCGGGCCATCTGGGAGAACTACGCCGGCTGGTTCCACCACCGCTCCACCACCGAGCTCTACGGCGTGCACCCGCTCGCCACCGCACCCGACGTGGTGGCCGCCGCCGGCGCCGACGCGCTGCTGGACGCCGCCCGGGTGCACGCCGACGCCGGCCGACCGGTCGAGGCCCTGCAGCTCTGCGACCTGGTGCTCGCAACCGACGCCGAGCACGCCGGGGCGCGCTCGGTCGCGGTGGACGCAACGGAGGCGCTGCTGGCGTCGACCGGGAACTTCTGGGAGTCCGCGTGGCTGCGGAGATCGATCACCAAGCTGGGTGGGTCGTGACCGCGACCGAGGACACACCGACCAACGGGCCGGTCGAGGGGAACGGGGGTTGACCATGCTGCAGGTACGGGTGCACGGGCCGGGCGACGTGCGAGTCGACGAGGTCGCCGAACCGGAACCGGGGCCGACCGACGCCGTGGTGCGCATCGCCGCCTGCGGGATCTGCGGGAGCGACCTGAGCTACATCCGCATGGGCGGCCTGGCCGGGCCCGGACCCGAACCCATGTGCCTGGGCCACGAGATGGCCGGGGTCGTCGAGGCGGTGGGCGAAAACGTCACCGCGGTGACGCCCGGGGACCGGGTGGTGGTGCAGCCCGGCAGCGAGGAGCTCGGCCGGATCGGCGGCGGCGGACCGGAGGGCGGGCTCACCCCCCTGCTGCTGGTCCGTCATGCGGACGCCGGGTTCCTGCACCCGGTGCCGGACTCCGTGCCGCTCGACGTCGCTGCGTTCGCGGAGCCGTTGGCGGTCGGCATGCACGCCGTGGAGCAGGCCCAGGTCGTCGACGGCGAGGCGGTTGCGGTGTTCGGCTGCGGGCCGATCGGCCTGGCGTCGGTTGCGACGCTCGTCGATGCCGGCTGCGAGCAGGTGGTCGCGGTCGACCTGTCGGCGCGGCGCCGGGAGCTGGCGCTCGGCCTGGGTGCCCAGGCGGCGCTCGACCCGGCGACCGACGACGTGTGGGCGGCACTCGCCGACCTGCACGGCACGGAGCCGTTCATGTTCGGACCCACCCCTGCGACTGCGGCGTTCATCGAGGCATCGGGGTCGGCGAAGGTGCTGCGGGACATCCTGGATCGCGGCCGGGTGGGTGGCCGGTGCTCGGTGGTGGCGCTGCACTACGAGCCGGTGCCGACGAGCTACCTGATGCTGTTGATGAAGGAGTTCACGCTGCGCGGATCCATGGAGTATCCGGCACGGTTCGCCGATGCCGTCGACCTGCTCGCCCGCCGGGACCTGTCGGCGGTCCTCACCGACCGGCTGCCGCTGGAACGCTTCGACGAGGCACTCGAGTTGCTCGACGGCTCCAAGGAGTGCGGCAAGGTGCTCGTCGTTCCCTGAGGCGACTTCTGATCTGGCGGTGCTCCCTTCCCATCGGCTCCGCTCGGGAGGGTCCGGGCCGACCGTCTCCTAGCCTGACGGCGTGACCACTGCCGTCGAGGACACGACGAGCGCCGGGAGCGCCGGCCGCCTCGCCCTCGTCGCCCTCGCCACCGCCCAGTTCGTGATGGTGCTCGACCAGTCCGTCATGAACGTGTCGATCAGCCAGCTCGTCGACGACTTCGACACGTCGGTCACGGCCATCCAGGGCGTCATCACCCTGTACTCGCTCGTGATGGCGATGTTCATGCTGACCGGCGGCAAGATCGGCGACCGGATCGGCCGCCGCCGGGCGTTCGTCGTCGGACTGGCCATCTACGGCTGCGGTTCGGCCGTGACGGCTGCGGCACCGACGGTCGGGGTGCTGGCGATCGGGTGGTCGGTGCTCGAGGGGATCGGCGCCGCACTCGTCCTGCCGGCGCTCGCCGCGCTGATCGCCGGGAACTTCCGCGGCGCACGTCGGGCCTCCGCCTACGCGGTGATCGGAGGGGTGGCCGGGGCCGGCATCGCGGTCGGTCCGATCCTCGGCGGATGGGCCACGACCGAGCTGTCGTGGCGGGTCGTGTTCGCCGGCGAGGTCGTCCTGGTGGTGCTCCTGCTCGTCGCCAGCCGGTGGATCGACGACGCCGAACGGCCCGGGCCGGCACCGACGATCGACCTGGTCGGGACCGCCTGCTCGGCACTCGGCCTGGGCCTGCTCGTGCTGGGCGTGCTCACGTCGAGCTCGTGGGGGTGGGTGCTCCCGAAGGCTTCGCCGGTCGAACCGCTCGGGTTCTCGCTGTCGCTGTGGCTGATCGTCACCGGCGGCGTGTTCCTCTGGGCGTTCGTCACCTGGCAGCGCCGACGTGAACGCACGGGTGCCGACCCGCTCCTCCATCTGGATCTGCTCCGCGTGGTGCCGCTCCGGGCGGGTCTGCTCGGGCTCCTCTCCCAGAACCTGATCCTGATGGGTGTGTTCTTCGTCGTCCCGCTCTACCTGCAGTTGGTACTGGGCTTCGACGCCCTGCAGACCGGCGTCCGGATGTTGCCCGTGTCGATCACCATGTTCCTGGCGTCGGCCGCCGGCGCCCGACTGTCGACGAGGTTCCCGGTGCGGACGATCGTCCGGACCGGTCTGGTCGTGATCCTCGTCGCCATCGGGGTCCTGCTCGCCACCATCGAGCCGGACCTGCAGGGGGCGATGTTCGCCGTGTCCATGGGGCTGCTCGGTCTGGGCATCGGCCTGCTCGCGTCGCAGCTCGGCAACGTCGTGCAGTCCTCGGTGGACGAGTCGGGCCGGGGCGAGGCGGGCGGCCTCCAGTACACGGGCCAGCAGCTCGGAGCGTCGCTCGGCGTGGCGCTCGTCGGGGCCGTGGTGCTGAGCGGCCTGACGACGGCGTTCGTCGACGAGGTCCAGCAGGACGACCGGATCCCGTCGGAGATCGCCACGCAGTTGGAGACGGCCACCTCGGGCGGGGTCGACTTCGTGGAGGCGGCGGACGTCGAGTCGGCGGTCACCGGAGCCGGGATCGACCAATCGACGACGACGGCGATCGTCGAGAACTACTCCGAGGCTCAGCTCCGGGCGCTGAAGGCCGGGCTGCTGCTCGCTGCGCTGCTGGCGCTGGGGTCACTGCCGTTCACGAAGGGGTTGCCGTCCGAGATCTCGGCGAGCACCTCGTCGGCCAGGCCCCGGTGTCACACCTGAGAACCAACATGCTCCAACGGTTGGGAACCACGATCGAACCGACCACGATCGAACCGAGGAGCACACCATGGACACGTCCGACGATCTCCGCAGGCAGCTTGACCAGGCAGCGTCCACTGGTGCGCCGTTCCGGGACGTGCTGGGGCTCCGAGAGCGCCTGGCGGCTGCGCTGCTCGCAGAGGACCGTCCGCTCGAGGCCATCACCGAGCTGGAGCTGGCACTCCGCATGCGGATCCTGGACGGCAACCCCGACGACCCCGACCTGCTCAACATCCAGGGGGTGCTGGGTCGGGCGCTGACCGAGGCGCGCCGCTACGACGAGGCCGTCGCCGTGCTGACCCAGTCGGTGCGGGACCGGACCCGGGTGTTCGGCCGGGATGCGCACCTGACTCTGGTGGCCCGCGGCAACCTGCTGCGGGCGCTGGGCCGTTCGGGGCGGGTCCGGGCCGCGCTCGTGATGGCCGACGAGCTCATCGCCGATCGACTGCGCCTCCTGGGTCACGACCACCCGTCGACCTTCGATGCCCGCGGCCACCGGGCCCAGCTGCTCGACCTGGACGGTCGACCGGAACAGGCCGTCGTCGAGCTCGAGTCGCTCCTCGCCGACCGGATCCGGGTGCTGGGTGAGGGGCACCCCGTCGTCCTGTCGACCCGCCACAACCTGGCGACGATCCGAGGCCGGTGTCAGCACCCGGCCCGCGCCGAGATCCGCTGGGAACTGGAGCAGAACTACGCGGCGGTCGCCGAGGCGCTCGGCTCGGACCACCCGGAGACCCTCACTGCGCTGGGGGTGCTCGCCGAGCACCTGATGTCCTCGGGCGAATCGGCGGAGGCGCTCCCGATCCTCGACCGGATCATCGCGGGCCGCACCGCCATCCTGGGGTCCGACGCCGGCCCGACACTCACCAGCCGGCGGATGCGCTGCATGGCGCTCGCCGCCGACGGCAACCTGGCGCAGGCGATCAACGAGGCCGGCGACCTGGTCGACGACGCCCGGCGGGCGCTGGGACCTGCGAACTACGAGACCCTGCTCGCCAACCTCAAACTCGTCGACCTCCTGATGACGCTCGTCGACTCGGATCCACTGGCGAGTGAGGACGTCCACTCCTGGCTCGAGTCCGAGCTGGTTCGCATCACCCGGGCAGATGTGTCCAACCTGGACCGGGACAACCGGGTCCGGCGGCGGATCGAGGCGCTCCGCGACGCGGCGGCGCCGTGAACCCACCGAACCCCGATTCCGCACCGGTGCATGCAGTCCCGGGCATGACCGAAAGGTCCGTCCGTGAAGCCCGAGCCATGCTCCCCCGACCACCCGGATCCGTGACCTCGCCCGGAGCTACGTGGGTCGCGGATGCGTCGTCCACGTCCCGACCTGCCGGCCGTCACGGAACGCTCCGGTCCGCAGGAGACTCCCGTCACGCCGGAACCACTCCCAGTCCCCGTGCAGTTCCCCGCGACGCATCCGGCCGTGCGCCCGCACCGAACCGTCGTCGAAGAACTCGAAGCGCTCTCCGTCGGTGACGTCGGCGATCTGATCCAGGCGCACCCGCACCAGACGTCGCACCAGCCCGACGGGAAGTCGGCGACCGATCGGAAACCGCAGCGTGCCGCGCTCGGTGGTCGCCCAGTCCGGGATGCCATCCACGTGCTCGAGCACCGAGCCGCTGTGCGGGAAGTACGAACAGTGGTGGGCGAACCCGTCGAAGCCGGCCACCGCGCGGCCCTGCACCGCGAAGCACGGCATCCGGTAGCTGATGGTCTCCTCGGCCGCCGGCAGGACTCGACGGAGCATGTCGCACAACACCTGCAACGTCTCCCGCTGCGGCTCGGCCAGTCCAGCGAGGTGGTCGTCGATCACCGTCACGTCTCCGAGCGTAGGGCCGGTCGGCTCGACGGCGTTCAACGGCGGCGAGGGCGCCTGGTACGACCGTGACCGCGCGTATTTCACCACCAAGGGCGACAAGAAGGTGCGGAAGCTGAAGTGCGCCACCGAGACCATCGAGGTCATCCACAGCCCGGCGTTCACCCCGGCCGGCAACCGCATGAATATGAGCTCGCAGCGCGGCACCGCTAGCCGGGGCATCACCTACGAGATCACCGGCCCGTTCCGGGCCTGACCGCCGCCCCGGCGGGTCACCGAACCTGGGCTGTGGGTCTCTGTACATCATTGTACAATCCCTGCAATGCCGTCGATCTCCGTCAGCAACGCCCGGGCGACGCTCCCGGAACTCCTCGACCTCGTGCTCGCCGGCGAGGAGGTGACCATCACGCGGCACGGCCGGCCGGTCGCGGTGCTCGTCCGGCCCGACGTACTCGCAGTGCGGCGGGCCGGCAACGCCCTCGTTCAGGCTGAACGGCTGCGGGAACTGATCGAATCGGCGCACGCCTTTCCCCTCGAAGACACCCCGTCCATCTCCACCAGCCGCGCCGGCGAGCTTGCTGCCGAGGTGGCCGGCGACCGCGACCCACGCTGAGCCGCCGACCCGTGGACGCCTTCGACGCCGACGTGCTCATCTACGCCGCTGCGCCGGGCCACCCCCTGGGCCGAAGGGTCCGGGCACTCCTCCCGACCGGGCCCGTGGCCGCGACAGATGCACCGGCCGGAGTCGGATCGGTGCTGCTCGTCACCGAGTTGCTCACCAAGCCCCTGCGGGACGGGGCCGAGGACGAACTCCGGGCGCTCGCGGCGCTGCTGGCGCGCATCGAACTGCGACCCGTGGACGAGTCGACCGCACGACTCGCGGCGGCGCTCGGCGCCGAGTACCGACTGCGGGCCGCCGACGCCGTCCACCTGGCGACCGCAGTCGCCGCCGGCGCCGACCGGTTCATCACCAACAACTCCGCGGACTTCACCGACGGGATCACCGAGGTCACCATCACCCGTCCGGACGAGTTGCCGGAGGCCTGAAGCTGCGCGCCACCGTCGGTGGATCGAGCAGTTCACTCAACGAGTATTGACTGATCCATCGACGGAGTGGCAGCCTCACGGCGTGTCCGACACGCTGCTGCCGCCCGAGGTCCGAGCCGCCCGACACGCCGCGCTCGGTGACCCGGTCCGCATCTCGATCGTCGACGTCCTGCGCACCAGCGACCGGTCCCCCGTCGAGCTGCAGCAACGACTCGACCTGGGATCCAACCTGTTGGCCCACCACCTGGACGTGCTCGAAGCTGCGGGCCTGATCGAACGGTTCCGATCCAGCGGTGACGGCCGGCGTCGCTACGTCCACCTGGTTCCGGGATCGCTCGACGAGCTCGTCGGCTACCGCACGCTCCGGCCCGGCCCCACCCTGTTCGTCTGTACGCACAACTCGGCCCGCAGCCAGTTGGCCGCCGCGCTCTGGCGCTCGGCCACCGGGCGTCGGGCTGCCTCGGCCGGAACGCAGCCGGCCGACCGGATCCACCCCGGCGCCGTCGCAGCGGCCCGGCGGGCCGGCCTCGACCTGGGCGACGCCCGTCCCCGTCCGTTCACCGGCATGCCCGAGCGAACGACGGTCATCACGGTCTGCGACCGGGCCCACGAGGAACTCGACGCCGACACGGCCGCCGCTGCGCTGCACTGGTCGATCCCCGATCCGGTTCCGTCGGGCCGAGCCCGGGACTTCGACGCCGTCGTCGCCGAGCTGCGTGTCCGAATCAGCGCCGTGACCGGAGCCGCGGCGTGAACGCCGCCGCAGGGCCGGGTTCCGGCGGTCTGCCGACCGAGCAGGACCTGGCGCTCGCCGCCGAGACCGGCACGGGAACGCTGCGACTCGACCTGGCGCGCCGCGTCGTGGCCGAGGCGCTCGGCACTGCGTTCCTGGTCGCTGCGGTGATCGGCTCGGGGATCATGGCCACGCAGCTCTCCCCCGACGACATCGGCCTGCAACTGCTCGAGAACGCCTTCGCGACCATGGGCGCGCTGATCGGCCTCATCCTGGTGTTCGCCACCGTGTCCGGTGCCCACTTCAACCCGGTCGTCACCGTGCTCGACCGGCTCTTCGGCAGCATCTCCACCGGCGACGCCATCGCCTACGTCTGCGCCCAGGTACTGGGCGGCTGCGCCGGCGCGGTGCTGGCGAACCTGATGTTCGAGCTCCCCGCCATCGAGCTGTCCACCAAGGACCGCTCGTCACCGGCGCTGTGGCTGTCCGAGGTCGTCGCCACCGTCGGCCTGCTGCTCGTCATCCACGGGTGCGTCCGCACGGGCCGGGCCGCGGTGGTGCCCTTCGCCGTCGGACTCTGGATCGGCGGCGCCTACTGGTTCACGTCGTCGACCAGCTTCGCCAACCCGGCGGTGACGGTCGCCCGGATGCTGTCCGACTCCTTCGCCGGGATCGCACCGGCATCGGTCCCGCCGTTCATCCTCGCCCAGGTCATCGGCATGTTCGTCGGCTGGGGCCTGATCCTGTTCCTGTTCCCCCATCCCATCGACTCGCCGGCGAGCGGGTCGAGCACCCAGGAGACACCATGAGCGTCGACCAGTCCGAGGACCGACCCGAGGTCCTCTTCGTCTGCATCCACAACGCCGGCCGGTCCCAGATGGCCGCCGCGCTGCTGGCCCACCACGCGGGTGACCGGGTCGTCGTCCGGTCCGCCGGCACGGCGCCTGCCGACACCATCAACCCGGCGGTCGTCGACGTCATGGCCGAGCTGGGCATCGACCTGCTCGCGTCCGGCGCCCACCCCAAGCGTCTCGAGGACGCCGCCGTGGAGGCCTCGGACGTGGTGATCACCATGGGGTGCGGCGACGAGTGCCCCTTCTACCCAGGCACCCGCTATCTGGACTGGGCGCTCGAGGACCCCGCCGGTCAGGGCGTCGACGCCGTCCGCCCCATCCGAGACCAGATCGACCAGCTCGTCCGTGATCTGCTCAACGAGCTGCTCTCCGACGGCGAGGGAGGAGCGTGCTGCGCGCCGACGAGCGACGTGGCCGCACCGGTGGTCACCCCGACGGCCGGACCGACCTGCTGCTGAGTGGCCCACACCTGAACGGCCAGCCTGCCACCGGCAGCACCGGCATCAGCTGGCGACGAGTTCGACCGCATCACCGTGGACGGCGGCGACGCCTCGGTCCAGGGTCACCAACCGACCGTCGTTGTGGATCGCCAGCGGTACCAGGTAGGAGTCGGCGACCTGCCGATGACCGACCACGCCAGTGAACTGGTCCGCAACGAGCGGGAGGTCCGCCGGCCAGAACCGGTGCCAGTCCCGGTCCCGGACCGTGTCGAGCAGTCCCGTCGCCGCCGCAGCACCGACCCCTTCGCGCACCAAGAACCGGATCAGGGTTCCCTCGGTGATGGGGCAGGTGGCCAGTTCCGGCTCGGTTCGTTCGAACCACTCCACAGCAGGGCCGTGGTGCACGTGATCGCTCACGACCAGTGCGACCAGCAGGTTCCCGTCCGCTAGGAACGCTGTCACTCGTGGTCCAGCGAACGAACGTCGTCGGCCGTCACGATCCTGCCGACCGACACGACCGGCAGGCCCAGTGGCCCCGACCGGCGTCGCTCATCGAGCGACGTTCGTCGTGAGCGAGCTGCCGAGCCAACCCGTGAATGTCGTCGGGAAGATCAACGGTCGAGCGCATCGTTGCATCGTGACGTGACGACACCCCGGGGGGCCGCCGGTAGTCTCGGCGAGCAGCCCAGCGAACGGAGCATCCGGTGACCGACGCAGACGACCCGACCGCCGGCGCCTTCCTGCGGGACCACGTGTGGGCGGTGCTCGCCACCGGGCGTCGGGACGGCAGCCCGCAGCAGTCGATGGTCGGCTACGTCCTCGACGACGAGGGCCGGATCGTGATCTCGGCGAAGTCGTACACCGCCAAGTGGCACAACGCGGTCCGCCTGCCGGCCGTCAGCCTGACCGTGCCCGACGGTCGGGCGCACCTCGTCGTCTACGGGACCGCCGAGGCGATCGCCGACGACCCGCTCCGGGCCGAGCTCACCGCACTGGTGTTCGGCCGGCTGACCGATTCGGACCCGCCGGACCCGTCCACGCTCACCGAGCTGCTCGACGCGCAGCAGCGCACCGTGCTGCGGATCACGCCGACCCGCACGATCTTCCACGAGTAGGCGCCGTGCGTCGTGCCGCCGGGTGCTGCGGGTCCGGTCGATGGTGACCTCGTCGATCCTCGCTGGGTGGGACCGGCTCGGCCGGTTGGTGCCGACCCCCAACGAGCTGGCCGTTCGACTGCTCCCCCAGGGGATCCCGCTGGTGCGCGACGAGTTCCTGTCCCGCACGGGACTGTTCCGCAACGCGCTCGACCCCGACGCCACCCCCGGCGACCCGGGACTGTTCGGCCCGGACTCGATCACCTGGAATGTCGTGGGCCACGTGTCGGTGGCGATCGCCGGCCTGCGGGCGGCCCTGCTGCAGACGCTGTCGGTCCCCGTGCCGACCGCCGTGGACAGCACCGGTGCGTTCTACGACGACTTCATGGGTCGCGTCGGCCGGACGGGGGCCTTCGTCCAGGCCCAGAACCTGGGTTCGCTCGACGAGGTGCACCGGTCCGCCCGACGGGTGCGCGCCATGCACCGTCGCATCCGCGGCGTCGGTCGGGACGGCACCGAGTTCGACGCCACCGACCCCCACCAGACGGCCTGGGTGTCGGTGACGCTGACCGAATCGTTCCTGGTCGCTGCCGAGCGATTCGGACCGGGTCGGCTCGGTCGGGCCGACGCCGATACGTTCGTCCGACAGCAGTCCACCCACGCCGCGCTGCTGGACGTCCGGGTCGACATCGACGAGGTCTTCGCCGACCGTGATCAGCGGGCGGCGCTGCAGGCGGGGACGCTGCCGCTGCCGCTCATCGAGGACGGCGAGCTGCCCACCACCTACGACGAACTGCGCGCCACCATGCGCGCCTGGACCGACGAGCTGTCCGTGTCACGACTCACCCGGGCGCTGCTCGACGGCACCGTCGGGCTCACCCAGGTCGACGGCCCGGCGCACACCGTCGGCCGGGCGTTCGTGCTGGCCACCCTCGCCACGATCCCCGATGACTGGCACGAGCTGGTGGCGCCGCAGTCCAACCGACTCCTCGAACGGGCCGCCGCTGACGCAGTGCAGGTCCCGCTCGCCACGCTGCACGCACTCGTCGGCGAGTTGCCCTCGGCCCGAGCCGCCCGGGCCCGCGCCGCAGCCGGCTGACCGTTCTCCTCGGCGGCGACCCGGATCAGCCGGGGAGTTGCCAGGCGAGACCGTCGAACCGCTCGAAGTCGCGATCGAAGCTGACGACGACTCCCCGGTGCTCGATCGCCAACGCTGCGAGGTGGACGTCGTTCACGACGTCTCCGGCTCGCCCGACCGACTCGAGCAGGTCGCGGACCAGACGGAGGTGGGCCGCAGTCGGTTCGAGGACGACCGCCGAGCGACACGCCAACCAGGCGTCCACGCAGTCGAGCGCCGACTCCGCGCTGAGCGGTCGTTCGAACAGGTCGGAGCGCGTCACGAGTCGGATGAATGCGAGCAGCACGACCCACGAGAATCCGACGGTGTCCCCACCCGACAGTGCCGAGTCCAACCAGACGCGGGACCGTTCGTGGTGACGGGCGTCCTCGTTGACCGCGTACAGGAGGACGTTCGCGTCGACGACCTTCACGACTCCCTCCGGGCCCGCACCACCAGATCGTCGTCCTCCAGCGTCGCTGCGAGTCGCAGGGCCCGGTCGAGTTCGACCCGGGGTGGGCCGAGCGACGCCGTCGGCGTGCGGAAGGCCGCCGAGGGACCGTCGAGCCGGCTCCGCTCCCGGAGCAGGCCGTTCAGCGCCTCCTTGAACGACACCCGCTGCTCGCGCATTCGCTGCTGCACGAGCTGCGCCGTGTCGGGGTCGAGTGTGACCGTCGTCCTCATGGCTGCATCATAGCATCACTAGTATTGATGCTCTGATGCAGCAGCGTCGTCGGCGGTCCGCTCGATGCGCAGCAGCATCGCCGCCGACGGGGTGACCCTGCCGTTGAGGTAGGTGCTGAGCCGGGGTGCGCTGGTGCCGACGAGCGCGGCGAACTCCGCCTTCGTGAGGCCGGATCGGTCGACTGCAGCTCGGACGCGCGCGGCGACCTGCTCCCGGTCGGCCCGCTCGGAGTCAGCCCGCGCCCGTTCGATCGCAAGCGCGAAGAGCACGCTGACACCATCCGGTTCCCGGTAGGTGAGGTGGCGCTCGATCCGGCGGGCCACTCGACCCCAGGGCGACCGGCGGATCTCGACGAACACCGGTCGCCAGTCCGCCACGAGTCCGCGGTCGACGACGGTCACGAGCGCCTCGTAGGGCCAGGTGCGCACATCGTCGTCGGGCGACGCGTCGACGTTGCGGAACCGGACGGCCATCACGCCGCTCCACCGAGCCGCAGGGCGAGCTCCCGACAGGCACCGACGACGTCGGCCCACTTGTGCCAGCGAACGTCGAGGTGGTCGCGAACCGCGTTGCGCTGCACGACCAGGTAGGCCTTGACCCGGAGCGCCTCGTCGGCGGTCGGCGCCACGACCGACTGGCCGTCGGTGGCCTCGACCGCCTCGAGCACGTCCTCGTAGCGCTCGACGAGGTCCGCCAGCTCGTGGTCGTGATCGAAGGAGTCCCGGCGGCCGGCGTGCAGCACAGCCGCCGAGCCGCCGACCAGAACCGCGTCGGGGACCACCTCCTGCAGGCGCGCGGCCGAGGCGAGGACGGCTCGCAGCGTCGGGCTCGACTCGGCCATGGAGGTGATCATTTCTGATCAGCCCCTCCGACCGATGCGCACTCGTCAGGTCCCGGACGACCCGCTCCCCCGCCGCACGGCAGCCCGGAGCCACGACCAGCCGCCGGTGGACCACAGCGCGACCACCACCAGCACCGGCTGGAACAGCAGCCGGACGGCCCTGGCCGCATCGGTGTCCAGGCCGAACGCGTCCCTCCCCTCGGTGAACTGGGCGATGTTCCCGGGGAAGATCACGACGAAGAACCCTGCGACCACCACCCCGATCCACGGCGCGGCGGCGCCGAACACGACGAGCGCCACGCCGAGGGCGATCTCGACCACGCCCGAGACCACCACGACGGTGTCGGCGTCCACCGGGAACCACGGCGGCACCTGCGCCCGGAACTCGACCCGCTGGGCGCCGAGGTGGCCGACACCGGCAACGATCAACGCGATCCCGAGCAGCCACCGGACCACCGTTCGCACCGGGGAACGACCGAGCGGTTCGACTGCGCCGTCTGATTGTTGCACCACCACACCCTGACACGCCGAACCCGAGCGGGCGATCGCGTCGGCCGCCTCAGCCGAGGCGGGGCGAGAACATGATCACGGCCACACCGACCAGACAGATCGCCGCACCGAGGTAGTCGAAGCGATCAGGCCGGAACCCGTCGACGACGACCCCCCAGGCGAGCGATCCGGCGACGAAGATCCCGCCGTACGCCGCCAGGATCCGTCCGAAGTTCGCGTCCTCCTGGAGCGTCGCCACGAACCCGTAGGTCGAGAGCGCCACGATGCCGGCGCCGACCCAGGCGACCCCGCGCTGCTCGCGGACGCCCTGCCAGATCAGCCACGCGCCACCGATCTCGGCGAGCGCCGCCACGAGGAACAGGGCGACAGTCCGGACCACACTCATCGGTCAATCCTGCCTGTTCGGCGACGTCGACCTGCTCACCGTCGAGCGAGTGGTTTCAGCAACTGGAAGACTTCCCCCTCGAACGAGCCCTGGAACTCCGCGATCGTCTCGACCGGCACCACGATGCCGATCCGGCCCAGGGTTGGGTGCACCAGAGCGATATCGAACGGGTCTCCCTCAATGATGAACTGCGGGTCCTCCAGAGCGAGCACGCTGCTGTTGGTGGACGCCCTCCGACCACCGCCAGCGATCAGGCCCGCCCCTTCGTTCCCGACCGCCACATCTCCGGCCACCTGCGCTTCGACGCCGTTCGCCACCGGGCCCGAACGACCAGCGTTCGCCCTGGCGAGCTGACGCCCCTTGAAGTAGCGACCGAGCCCGAACGTGATCGCTGCGAGTGCAGCGTCGATGGCCGCAGCCGCTCCGACGGCCTTGACGTCCACGGTGCCGGTGTTGATCAACTCGGTGGTGACCTCCCCCAGCGCTCCGCCAGCAGCCGCGGCGACGATCCCCCAGCCGATCGCCGCACCCACTCCGGTGCCGACCCCGGCGGTCGCCACCCCGATGACCACACCGACCGCGATGGCGACGACGGCCCCGACGAACGGCGCCCACCACTTGTCGGTCGTTCCGGTGGTGTCGTGGCCGTTGATCGGGTCGCCGTTGACGTACGCGTAGGGATTCGCCCCGCCGTTGACGACCGGGTCGGACTGGGCGAACCGACCGAGCGCTGGGACGTAGGTGCGGGACCCCATCTCCATCAGCGCCACGCTCAGGGGCAGCGTGTTGACGCCGCTGGACCCGTGCCAACCGAACACGGGCCGGGAGTCGGTCGGCGCAGGCGGTGCCACGGTCGCGGAGCCGGCGGCATCGCCCTGGACAGGAGCAGCTCCGGCCGCGGGCGCAGGTTCGACAACTGGCGTCGCGGTCAACAGTTGTCCGAAGGCGTCGTACAAGGTCGTCGGCCCACCGGTTCCGGCGGTGAGCGTCCAGGTGGAGTTCCCGCGCAGGTCGGGCAGCGCCCACGTGGTCGGACCGCCGACACTGGTCGTCACGGTCACCCCGGGCGCCACCGAGATGCTCCGGCCCACGAGCCGGCCCTCGGCGCTCAGTTGCAGACCACCGGAGCTGAACCGGGTCTCGCTGGTCCCGTTGGCCGTGGTGACCTGCTGCCCGGTGACGCTGACGCCGTCGGTGAGGTTGGTGACCGTCGTCGAGCCGTCGCTCGCCGAGGCCAGACTCCCCGCCGAGGTGTAGCTCAGGGTGAGCGGCCCCAGGCGCGTCGTGTTGCCGCGGCTGTCGTAGGTGATCTCGCCGGCGAGCGTCGGGTCGTCGGTGGCGGTGAGTCGGTGCTGGTCGTCGTAGGTGTAGGAGATGCGTCGGCCGTCGACGACCTGCGCAGTGCGGTTCGCCGCCGCACCCTCCTTGCCGCCGAACTCGTAGCTCCACGTTCGCGCCGACACGGGGAGCGCAGTGTCGAGCGCGGCGGACGTCAGTCGTCCGTTCAGGTCGTAGCCGTAGGCGTACGTTGCCGTGCCGTCGGGACCGGTGAGGGTCCGTTCGAGCAGGCGGCCCGACGAGGCGAACACCTCACGGGTCGAGCGAACGCTGCCGTCGGGCGACGTCCAGGTCAGGGAGTCGAGATTCCCGAGTGCGTCGTAGGTGGTGACGCCAACGGTGCCGTCACCGAGCGCGACCGTCGTCATGCGGCCGGCATCGTCGTAGGCGAACGTCGCGAGCGGGGCGCCGTCGGCCGTCATCGATGCGAGCGAACCGTCCGGGTTGTAGGTGTTGGCGCTCGTGGCACTCTGGCCCGCCGCTGTGCGTGAGGTCGAAGTGGCCACACCGCCGGTGACGGGGTCGTACGTCGTCGTGGTCTGCGTGCCCCAGACGTCGGTGGACTGCACCGGGCGACCGAGCAGGTCCACCACCCCTCGGGTGACGGTCGTGGCGTCACCGACCGTCGAGGTGACCGTGGCCACCATCGGGTTGTTCCCCGATGCGTAGTCGTAGACGACCTCCACCGCCGGCGCCCCGTCGATCGACGGGTAGTTCACGACCAACGGTCTCCCCGACGGGTCGTAGGTGACGCAGGTGGTCGGACCGCCCGACACCGACGTGGCCACGACCCGGCCGGCGGCGTCGTAGGTCATCGACTGGGGCAACGCCCCGCCGGGCTGGGTCACGAGGCTGGGGAGCCCCGCCTGGCTGGCACCCTCGGCGCCCTCACAGGCCGGCGTGGCCTCCTCCTCGTCGCCCCAGTACTCGATGGCGCTCACCGCACCCGACGGATCCGCGTACCCGGTCGGTCGGGACCACTCGTTGGCCTCGGGATCGAACCGTTCGTAGGTCCGCGTTCCCGCCAGCCCGGAGGAGGACGCCATCTCGACGATGCGCTGGGTGGCGGGGTCGTCGTAGGTCGCCTTGGAGGTGATCTCCACCGGTGTCACCGGGTTCAGGGCGTCGACGATCGTCTGTGACGAGGTGAGGTTGTACGCAGGACGCAGCACGGCGGTGGGGAGCGGGGCGAGCGGCTGGTCCGGCGGCGCCCACTGCACGTCGATACCGGTGGTGGCGTCGGGCGTGGTGACGTCCACGCGGATGCTCGCCTCGCCCTGCTTCAGCTGCTGCTCGCAGGTCGGATCACAACGGAGCCCGTTCACCCACATCCGGGCGGTGGTCCCGGCGGTGAACCTGTAGGCGCCGTCCGCAGCGATGGCCACCTTGCCGGAGAGTCGCGCCGACCAGCCGTTGCCGCCCGTGGGACTCGCCGGCCAGTTGAACGACAACGCGGCGGGAACGGTGCCGTCGAAGCTCGGGCCCGTGTCCGCCGAGGCGGGTGCGCCCGAGTGCTGCTCGTTCGCCCAGTACGTGACCGCCAAACCCTGGAACGGGGCACCGTCCGGGTTGGCCGCGAACGTCTCGTCGTAGCGGGAGGTGGCCAGCGGCGCAGCCGCCGTGTCGATGAGTTCCGGTCGGATGGGGCCGCGTTGTTCCACCGCCATGCCGGACGGCCCGTAGGTGGTTCGGGACAAGAGGCCGTTGTCTGCAGTGAACGTGGTCGGTGCCGACGACGCCACGTCCCACGTCGTCGTCTCGGTGGCACCCGATGCATCGGTGGATGTGGCCACCAGCATCGTCGCCGGATCGGCGACCACGCGCTGCTCGAAGCCGGCAGGGGTCGTCACGCCGACCCTCGAGAGCGACGTCACACCAGACGACTCGTACTCGATGGTCCACGCGGCGCGCTGTGCCTGCGCGGGATCCGCCGGGACGCCACGCGTGACCAACGGGGCCGGAGCGGTGACCGACGCGACCCGCCCCCCGTCGTCGTAGGTGATCTGGGTGAGCGCCCGCTCGTCCTGGTCGCCCAGGCCGTCGACCGCTCCGGCCGTGACCGCAGCGGCGGCGAGCGGGCTGCGGGCTGCGACCAGGCGACCCGAGGCGTCGTAGGCGAAGTCGCTGACCTGAGCGGTCTCGCCCGACCCGGCGAACGCGGTGACGCGTCCGAGTTGCACGCCGTCGCCGACGGTCACGTATCGCAGCGCGGTGGTGCTGCCGTCCCAGCCCTGCACCCCGCACAACAGGCCTGCTGGGGCGTCGACGAACCCGTCGCCACCACCGGCGGGGCAGTCACCGCCCCCGTAGGTGAACGAGATCCTGCGACCGGAGATCTGGTCGACGAGCGCGGACAGGCGCCCGTCGGCGTAGTCGAGTTCCATCTGGGCGCTGTCAGCGGCCCACACGGAGGACGGCTGCGCGACAGTGTTGGCGTCGTCGGTGGCGGCGAACGTCGTGACCACCCGGTTCAGGTCCGTCACCGACCACGTGCCGTCCGGGTTGCGGACCAGCGTGGAGAACTGGCCCGACGGCCAGGCCTGGCCCTGACCCCACACCGCCTCGTAGGACCCCTCCGACTGCTCCCGGAACGTGACCGTGGTGCCCAATCGGTTGCGGAGACCCACCACGCCGCCGGGCTGCACCTCGAGTCGATCCCAGGTCGGGCCGGGGACCTGCAGCCGCCACGATGCCGGGAGCCCGTCAGTCGTCCCGCTCGTCGGCCGGTACGACAGCCCCCAGGCCACCGAGCCAGAGCCCGTTGCGAGCGGTGCCGACTGCCAACTGGCCACCGGCTCACCGGACACGGCCGCCACGGCGACTCCGCCAGCGTTCAACGAGGGCTGGCGACCCTCGCGCTGGGTGTCGACGTTGAACACGAACGGCCCGGCGGTCGCGCGGACCCCACCGGGTCCGGTGGCCACGACGGACCACACGTACGCGCCACCGTCGACGAGTGCGTCGTCAGCCACACGGACCCGTGGATCCGGTGTCGTGGCGGTGAACGCCGACTGGGTGCCCGACAGG
>CAIQNH010000151.1 GCA_903873135.1 uncultured Actinomycetes bacterium | reverse complement strand
GCTGATCCGCTCACGTAGGAGGCGAACGGCGACGTGAGCCACCGGCACGCCTGGGCGAGGTCCTCGGGGGTCCCGAGGCGGCCGGCCGGGACCGTGGCGGCCACGCGGGCCTGGGCCTCGGCGTCGCCGTAGTGGAGCTCGGCCTGCTCGGTCGCGATGAGTCCGGCGATGATCGCGACCACCCGGGTGGTCGGCGCCCACTCCACGGCGAGGGACTGGGTGAGGCTCACGAGCCCGGCCTTGGCGGCCCCGTAGGCGGCGGTGCCGGGGGAGGGACGGGTCGCCGACACCGAGGCGATGTTGACCACCACGCCGCCGTCGGCTCCGGCGGCCCCGTCGAGGAAGTGCTGGTGCGCCCGTTGGGCCACGTGCAGGGGAGCGAGCAGGTTCAGCCGGACGATCGACTCGCTGAAGCGCGGCGAGGCCGTGGCCGCGTCGGCCGCCGGCGCGCCACCGGCGTTGTTGACCACCGCGTCGAGTCGGCCGTGGCGTTCGACGGCGGCGTCGACCACGGCGGCGGCCTGGTCGGGGTCGCGCACGTCGGCGGTGACGAACGTGGCCGTCCGTCCGCCGGAGGACGGGAGGTCCTCGGGTTCGTTCCGGCCGCAGGTGACGACCTCGGCGCCCCAGTCCAGGAACCGCTCCACGATCACCCGGCCGATCCCCTTGGACCCGCCGGTGACGACCACGACCGAGCCGGTGTGGTCCAGTGGGTCCGGTGGGGTCGGGTCGGTCACGGGCCGCGACCCTACCGGGCCCGTCGGCCCGCTGACGGGGTGCCGGGGGCGTCCCTAGGTTCGACCCGTGCGACTCGGAGCCGACCCGGACGCGATCGACGACCTGGCCCGGGCCCACCGGGTGCTCTCGTCCCGGCTCCGCCGTCGGCGACCGGCCGTCCCGGACGGCTCGTGGACCGGGCCGGACGCCCGTCGCTTCGCCGAGGAGTACCGGCGCCTCGTCGTCGGCCCGTCGGTGCGGGCCGCTGCGGTGCTGGACTCCGTGGCCTCGGCGCTCGTCCTGCAGGCCAGGGAGCAGCGGGCTGCCTCGGCGTCGGCCGCCCCCGGGGAGACCGTGTGGGTCGACGGGTCGGGCGACGGCCGGTTCGTCCACCGGGTCGGCCCGCCCGACGCCTCCACGGTGGTGGTGCTCGTCCCGGGCGTCGGCACGGACCTGGGTGATCGCCCCTCCTTCGTGCGCGACGCAGAGGCCGTCCACGCTGCGCTGACACCGGCGGTGTCGTCCCTCGCCGTCGTCGCGTGGCTCGGCTACGACCCGCCCGACACGGTTCCCGGAGCGCTCAGTCCCCGGCCTGCGGACGACGGCGCCGCCCGTCTCGTGGCCGACCTCGACCACCTCCGACGACCGGATCGGGTGCCTCAGGTCGAGCGGGTGGTGGTCGTCGGACACAGCTACGGGGGCGTCGTCGCCGGACGGTCCGTGGCGGCCGGGGCGCGGGCCGACGCCGTCGTCCTGCTCGGCGCGCCGGGCATCGGTCTCCCCGACGCCGACCGGGTCGTCGGTCGACCCGACGTGCGCGTGTACGCCGCTCGGGCCGAGGACGACCCGATCGCGCACGTCCCTCGGATCGCCGGTCCCCTCTACGGCCCGGATCCCCTCGAGGTGGCGGAGCGGTTGCCGACCGCGGCCTCGGGACACAGCGGGTACCTCGGCGATCCGGTCCTCCTCGGAGGTCTCGCCGACGTGGTGGGCGAGCCGGTACGGTCCTGACGCCGCTCGTGGGGCGGTGGTGGAGCGAGGGAGCACGCATGGGAACCACGGTCAGCACGTCCGGTCGCATCACCGAGATCGTCCTCGACCACCCGCCGGTGAACGCCCTCACCGTGGCCGGCTGGTTCGAGCTGGCCGACCTGGTGACCGCCGCCGGCCGTGACCAGGAGGTGGCAGCCGTGGTGCTGCGGGCCGAGGGTCGCGGCTTCAACGCCGGGGTGGACATCAAGGAGATGCAGTCCACCGAGGGGTTCGACGCGCTCATCGGCGCGAACCGCGGCTGCTACGCCGCGTTCAAGGCGGTCTACGAGTGCGAGGTGCCGGTGATCAGCGCCGTGCACGGCTACTGCCTGGGCGGCGGGATCGGGCTCGTGGGCAACAGCGACGTGATCGTGGCGGCCGAGGGAACCCGGTTCGGACTGCCCGAGGTCAACCAGGGTGCACTCGGGGCGGCCACCCACCTGGCCCGTCTCGTACCCCAGCACGCCGTGCGGGAGATGGTGTACACGGCGGAGCCGATCGACGCCTCGGTGCTGCACGGGTGGGGGTCGGTCACCAGGGTCGTGCCGCTCGAACAGCTCCGTGACACCGCGTTCGGGATCGCCGAGACGATCGCCGCCAAGGGCCCCTACATCATCCGTCGGGCCAAGGAGTCGCTGAACGGGATCGATCCGGTCGACGTCAACCGCAGCTACCGGTTCGAGCAGGGGTTCACCTTCGAGCTCAACCTGGCGGGCACCGGCGACGAGGCCCGGGACGCGTTCGTCGAGGGACGCGAGCGGCCGTCGACCTGACGTTCGTCCGGGCTCAGCCTGCCGGCTCGTCCGACGGCGCCCCGGCCCCACCGGCGGCATCCGTGAGCTCGGGGCACGCCGACGCGTACGACCCGAGCGCGTTCTGCACGTCGTTGGTGATGGCGGACGGGTTCGAGATCGTGGCCGGATCCCAGCCGGAGGCCTCACCCTCGGCGATGAGCTCGTCGGCGGCCGTGGCCAGGGTCGCGGCGTTGGCCTCCTGCCCGGGCGGCGGGCTCTCGGCGAGTCGCCGCAGCACGCCGGCGAGGAACGTCCCGGCAGCCTCGGTCTGCTGGGTGTTCGACGGGGTGGGGAGCGAACCGGCGTTGAAGATGATCGACAACAGCGCGCAGGAGTCGGGGGCCGACTCGATCTGGGCGCTCAGGCCGTCGACCACGTTGGCGAACTCGTCGTCGGGCACGGTCGAGAGGGGGATCGTGCTCTCGGTCACCTCGACGCCGTCCTCCTGCTGGGCGGACTCGGTCGTGGTCGGATTCGACTCGCCGTCGTCCCCGCTGCAGGCGGACAGTCCGGCCAGGAGTGCCAGGACCATCACGGTTCCGGCGAGGGCGCGACGGGTGGCGGGGGAGGTGGTGTGCATGGCGTCGAACCGTAGCGGACCGCTCGGTTGGGAGCGTCGAGGGACCCCGTCTAGGTTGTGACCTGACACAGCGTCAGATCAGGGGAACGCCGTGCCCGGACCGGACAAGCTCACGACCGTCGAGGACGTCGTGGCGGAGCTGCGCCCCGGCATGGTCGTGGGGATCGGCGGCTGGGGGAGTCGACGCAAGCCCATGGCGATCGTCCGGGCGATCCTGCGTTCCGACCTGCACGACCTCACGATCGTCGCCTACGGCGGGCCCGACGTCGGTCTGCTCTGCCGTTCCGGACAGGCGGCGCACGTCGTGTCGGGGTTCGTGTCGTTGGACTCGATCCCCTTGGAGCCTCACTACCGGGCCGCCCGACAGTCGGGTTCGATCTCGGCGACCGAACTCGACGAGGGCATGTTCCTCCTCGGTCTGCAGGCGGCTGCGTGGCGCGTCCCCTTCCTGCCGACCCGAGCCGGCCTGGGCTCCGACATCCCGCGGTTCATGGAGCACATCGCCACCGTGCGGTCGCCCTACCCGGACCCGACCACGGGTGAGCACGAGGACCTGGTCGCCGTCCCCGCCCTGCAGCTCGACGTGGCCTTCGTGCACCAGCACCGGGCCGACCGTTCGGGCAACGCCGTGTGGCTCGGCGAGGACCCGTTCATGGACGACCTCTTCGTGCGCGCCGCAGACCGGGCCTTCGTGACGACCGAGCAGGTCGTCCCCACCGGGGAGCTCCGTGCAGGGGACGTCGACATCACCCGACAGCGGATCTCCCGGCTCGACGTGGAGGGTGTGGTGGAGACACCGAACGGCGCCCACTTCACCGAGTGCCCCCCGATCTACGGCCGGGACGAGGCGTTCCAGCGGCGGTACGCCGCGACCGCCAAGTCCGACGAGGCGTGGGACGAGTTCCGGGCCGAGTTCCTGGACCTCGACGAACCGGGCTACCAGGCCAAGGTCGCCGAGCTGGGCGAGGTGGCCCGGTGAGCGCGGTCGCCGAGCTGGGCGAGGTGGCCCGGTGAGCGCGGTCGCCGAGCTGGGCGAGGTGGCCCGGTGAGCGCGGTCGCCGAGCT